>CAZKDU010000246.1:0-3483 GCA_964551485.1 uncultured Burkholderiaceae bacterium | reverse complement strand
CTCCCTGTCCGAGCGTTTCGGCCTGTGGGTCAGTTTCTACCCGTTCAGCCAGGACGAGTACCTGGCCATCGTGGCGCAGTGGCTTGCGGCCTTCGGCATCCGCGGCGACGCGGCGCTGGCCGCGGCCCGGCCCGAGGCCCTGGTCTGGGCGCTGGAACGCGGCTCGCGCAGCGGCCGCGTGGCTTACCAGTTCGCGCGCGACCACGCCGGCAAGCAGTGAGCCCGCTTGCTGGCCACGGTGTGTGCGGCGCGGACCCCTTCCGGGGTGGGCGCCCTGGGTGCCGGGGCCGGGCCCGGCTTGGGGCGGCCCAACGCTGCGGCCGAGGTTTTCACATGGACACGACTCGCACATGACATCACCACTGATTGCCGACGCTGACCGCCCGCGCGAGGGCGGCCCCGACCGGGCCTTGGTCGACGTGGCCGTGGGCGTGCTGATCCGTCCGGACGGGGCCTTTTTGCTGACCTCACGCCCGCCGGGCAAGGTCTATGCCGGCTACTGGGAGTTCCCGGGTGGCAAGCTCGAGCGCGGCGAGAGTGTGGAGCAGGCGCTGCGGCGCGAGCTGCACGAGGAGCTGGGCATCACCATCGGTGCAGCCCGGCCCTGGAAGGTCGAGCAGGTCGACTACCCACACGCCCTGGTGCGGCTGAACTTCTGCCAGGTGTTCGAGTGGACGGGTGAGCTGCAGATGCGCGAGGGCCAGCAGCACGCCTGGCAGCGCCTGCCGGTGGCGGTGACGCCGGTGCTGCCGGGCACGGTGCCGGTGCTGGGCTGGTTCGCCGCCGAGCAGGGGTTCACGGATGCTACACATTCAGTAGCATGAAATCCAGCTCTGGTAAGGGCTGGAGGCACTTTTTGTCAGGACTCGGAGGCCGCGTCGGGGTCTGGCGGAGCGCCGTCGGGGCCACTGGGCGCAGCCATCCGGAAGCGCTCACTGGCCCAGTCTCCAAGGTCCACCTGGCGGCAGCGTGCGCTGCAGAACGGCCGGTAGGCATTGCTGGGGGCGTACACGCTGGCGCCACCACAGGCCGGGCAACGCACCTGCCGGGCTGCTGGGACCGGGGCAGGGGTCAGCTGCACAGCGTGAGTTCGAAGGTGGTGTCGTCGCCGCTGGCGTGTAGGCGGTCGTCCTCGCCATGGCGCATCAGGCGCACCGAGACCATGAGCCGGTTGCCGCTGATCTCGGGGATCAGGGCGAGCGCCGGGTCGATGCGCAGGCGCAGCATCTGGAAGGTGCGGCCCTGGGGCAGGTTCTGCTGGAAGTGTCCGGCGCTGGCCATGACCTTTTGTGCCTCGCCGGCGTCGCGCTGCAGGCGCAGCAGCAGCATGATGGACTCGGCCAGCGGTGCCAGGGTCGAAGCCCAGCGCTCCAGGTCCTTCTGGCGCGCCGCTGGGGTGCGCTGCTGCCAGGTGTAGTAGGCCGGCAGGTCGAACTCGCAGGTGCCACCGGGAATGCCCATGCGGCTGCGCACGCCCATCAGCCACTCGTTCTCGGTGAGCTCGTGGCCGGCCTTGCCGGTCTGCTCATTGAGCGCGTGGTGACAGCCGTCGAGCTGGCCAATGATGCGGTCCAGCGTGGCCTCGGAGATCGCCGGGTTGCCACGGTAACCGTTGAGCGCCTGCTTCTGGCGCTCCAGGTCCATCAGCACGTCGGACTTGAGGTCGGCACGGGCCGCCACGTCGATGATCTCGAACAGGGTGAGCAGCGCGAAGTGGTGGTCCACCGGGTGCTCGCGCGGCACCAGGGTGCCCAGTCGGCGGAACAGGTGCTCCAGGCGCAGGAACGTCCGGATGCGTTCGTTGAAAGGGTATTCGTAGAGGGTCACGCCGTGTCTTTCCGTGCCGGCATCATACCGAAGCATCGGGCCAGCACGGCCACTTCGTCGGCCAGTGCGTCCAGCGACAGGCCGTCGTTGAACAGCACGGCGTCGGCGGCGGCCAGGCGCTGGGCGCGGCTGGCCTGGGCCGCGATGATCTGGCGCACCGCCTCGGGGGCCAGGCCGCTGCGCGCCACCACGCGTTGCACCTGGGTGTCGGGGGGGCAGTCCACCACCAGCACCCGATCCAGCCGGGCGCGCCAGCGGCCGGACTCGACCAGCAGCGGCACGTCGAACACCAGCACCGCGTGCCGGGCCGACGCGGCCTCGGCCTGGCGTTCGGTGGCCTGGCTCACCAGCGGGTGCACGATGGCCTCGAGCCGGGCGCGCGCCGTGGCGTCGCTGAACACGGCCGCGCGCATGCGCTCGCGGTCGAGCGCACCCTCGGGCGTGAGGAAGTCGGGTCCGAAGGCCTGGGCAATCTCGGGCATGGCCGCCCCGCCCGGGGCGGTGACGCTGCGGGCGATGGCGTCGGCGTCGATCAGGGCGGCGCCCAGCCGCACCAGCGCCTGGGCCACGGTGCTCTTGCCGCTGCCAATGCCGCCAGTCAGGCCCAGTCGCAGTGCGGCACCCATGCCTCAGAGGCCCACAGCGCGCAGGATCGCGTCCGGGCCGAAGGCCATGGCGGTCAGGCCGGCACCGGCCAGGAACGGCCCGAACGGCACGTAGCCGCCCTCGCGCAGGCCGCTGCTGAACTTCAGCGCAATGCCCACGGCAGCACCGATCACCGAGGCCATGAGGATCATGGGCACCAGCGCGGTCCAGCCGAACCAGGCCCCCAGGGCGGCGAACAGCTTGAAGTCGCCGAAGCCCATGCCCTCCTTGCCAGTGGCCAGCTTGAAGGCCCAGTACACGGCCCACAGCGAGGTGTAGCCAGCCACCGCGCCCCAGAGCGCGTCGGCCAGCGGCACCGGGGTCCAGCGCAGGGCCGCGGCGATCAGGCCAGCCCAGAGCAGGGGCAGGGTCATGTCGTCGGGCAGCAGGGTGGTGTCCCAGTCGATCAGGGCCAGGGCCAGCAGGGTGGCCGAGAAGCCGGCCCAGGCCAGGCCGCTGGCGCCCAGGCCCCAGCGCCAGCCGCAGTAGCCGAACAGCAGGGCGGTGGCCAGCTCCACCAGCGGGTAGCGCCAGCGGATGCGGCTGCCACAGGCCGAGCAGCGGCCACGCAGCCAGAGGAAGCTGAGCACCGGGATGTTCTCGTGCCAGCGGATCGTGTGGCCGCACGACGGGCAGGCCGAGCGCGGCGCCACCAGGCTGACGGTGGGGGCCAGCGCGGCAGGTGCGGGGGCACCCGCGGCGCGCAGCTCGGCCTGCCACTGCTGCTCCAGCATGCGCGGCAGGCGGTGGATCACCACGTTGAGGAAGCTGCCGATCAGCAGGCCCAGCAGGGCCCCGACCCACAGGGCCTCGGTTCCGAGGGGCAACAGCATCAGACCACCTGCCCGAGCTTGAAGATGGGCAGGTACATCGAGACCACGATGCCCCCGATGACGGTGCCCAGGAAGACGATGATGATGGGCTCCATCAGGCTGGACAGGCCGGCCACCATGTCGTCGACCTCGGCCTCGTAGAACTCGGCGGCCTTGCCCAGCATGTGGTCGATCGAGC
>CAZKDU010000245.1:0-3487 GCA_964551485.1 uncultured Burkholderiaceae bacterium | reverse complement strand
GGCGCTGGCCGGCGTGATCGAGCCGCGCGTGGAAGAGATCTTTTCGCTGGTGCAGCAGGTGGTGCGCGAGTCGGGTTTCGAGGAACTGCTGTCCTCGGGCATCGTCATCACCGGTGGCAGCGCCATCATGCCGGGCATGGTCGAGCTGGGTGAGGACATCTTCCTCAAGCCGGTGCGCCGTGGCGTGCCCAAGTACGCGAGCGCCCTGTCCGATATGGTGGCCCAGCCGCGCGCGGCCACGGTCATGGGCCTGCTCGAAGAGGCGCGCATGGCGCGCCTGCGCGGGTTCAAGGTGGCGCAGAAGAACGGCTCGGTGAAGACCGCGTTCGGCCGCGTCAAAGACTGGTTCGTCGGGAATTTCTGAGATGACGCCCCGTGTGTGTCCCCGCCCCCGCGGCAGCCCGGCCGGCCGCCGACGATGGCGATCCTGCGCTCACCTCGCCGGCCCGCCCTGAGCATGGTTTTTTTCACATTCAGTCCGTTACATTAACTTTGGCAACTGCAATTCGGTCAGAACAAGGAGCATCAACATGAGCATCGAAATGATTGAAGTCGAGGAATTCAACATGGGCACCCAGATCAAGGTGATCGGTGTGGGTGGGGGTGGTGGCAACGCGGTCGATCACATGATCGGCCGCCATGTCCAGGGCGTGGAATTCATCTGCGCCAACACCGATGCCCAGGCCTTGGGTCGCACCGGTGCACACAAAACCATCCAGCTTGGCCAGAGTGGCCTGGGTGCGGGCAGCAAGCCTGAGAAGGGCCGCGACGCCGCAGAGGCCGCGGTCGACGACATCCGCGCTGCCATCGACGGCGCCCATATGCTGTTCATCACCGCCGGCATGGGCGGCGGCACCGGTACCGGCGCGGCGCCCGTGATCGCACGCGTGGCCAAGGAAATGGGCATCCTCACCGTGGGTGTGGTCACCAAGCCGTTCGAGTGGGAGGGCGGCCGCCGCATGACCAACGCCGACGCCGGCCTGACCGAGCTGGAGGCCAATGTCGACTCGCTGATCGTCATCCTCAACGAGAAGCTGCTCGACGTGCTCGGCGACGACATTTCCCAGGACGAGGCCTTCTCCCACGCCAACGACGTGCTGAAGAACGCGGTGGGTGGCATTGCCGAGATCATCAATGTGCCCGGCCACGTGAACGTCGACTTCGAAGACGTGCGCACCGTGATGGGCGAGCCCGGCAAGGCCATGATGGGCACGGCCCTGGCCGACGGTCCGGACCGCGCCCGCATCGCCGCCGAGCAGGCTGTGGCCTGCCCGCTGCTGGAGGGCATCGACCTGTCCGGCGCCAAGGGCGTGCTGGTGCTGATCACCGCCGCCAAGGGCAGCCTCAAGCTGAGCGAGTCCAAGCTGGCCATGAACACCATCCGTGCCTACGCCTCGCCAGACGCCCACGTGATCTACGGCACCGCCTACGACGACAGCCTGGGTGACCAGATCCGCGTGACCGTGGTCGCCACTGGCCTGAGCCGCCAGGCCGCACGCCGCATGGCGCCTCCGCTGCAGGTGCTGCGCACCGGCACCGACAACGTGCCCTTTGCCGTGGCCGGTGGAGCCGGCATGGCGCAGCCCGTGCAAGGCATCAGCGCCGTGGGCAACTACGACTCGGCGTCGGTGCCCAGCGTCTGGCGCACCAACCGCACCCAGGCCGCGGCCCGTGTGGACGCCCTGGCCTCGGGTGGCATGGACGACATCGAGATCCCGGCCTTCCTGCGCCCCCCGGCCGACTGAGCCCGCCTGGCCTTTTTTGGGGTGGTGGGGCCCCCCACCCCCCCGGGGTGGGGGGGCCAGGACAAGACCCCAGGCCAGCGGGCCGGCGCCGGCCCGCCTAGAATTTCGCCCATGCTTGCGCAACGCACCCTCAAGAGCCTGACCCGCGCCGTCGGCGTCGGCCTGCACAGCGGCCAGCGGGTCGAGCTCACGCTGCGCCCGGCCCAGCCCGACACCGGCATCGTGTTCCGCCGGGTCGACCTGCCCGAGCCGGTGGACATCCCGATCTCGGCCCTGGCCGTCACCGACACCCGCCTGGCCTCCACCATCTCCAACGGCGGTGCCAAGGTGCACACCGTCGAGCACCTGATGTCGGCCTGCGCCGGCTTGGGCCTGGACAACCTCTACGTGGACATCACGGCCGAGGAGGTGCCCATCCTTGACGGTTCCGCCTCGTCCTACGTGTTCCTGCTGCAAAGCGCCGGCATCGTGCCGCAGCATGCGCCGCGCCGCTTCATCCGCGTCACCCGGCCGGTCGAGGTGCGTGAGGGCCAGGGTGCCCACGTCAAGTGGGCCCGGCTCGAGCCTTACCACGGCTTCAAGCTCGGCTTCGAGATCGACTTCGACCACCCTGCGGTGGACTCCACCGGCCAGCGCGTGGAGTTCGACCTGGGGCGCGGCTCCTACAGCCGCGACATCGCGCGCGCGCGCACCTTCGGCTTCACCAAGGACGTGGAGATGATGCGCGCCAACGGCCTGGCCCTGGGTGGCGGGCTGGACAACGCCATCGTCATGGACGACTACAAGGTGCTCAACAGCGATGGCCTGCGCTACGACGACGAGTTCGTCAAGCACAAGATCCTCGACGCCATGGGTGACCTGTACCTGCTGGGCAAGCCGCTGCTGGCGGCCTACAGCGCCTTCCGCTCGGGCCACGCGCTCAACAACAAGCTGCTGCGCGAGCTGCTGTCGCAGCCCGAGGCCTGCGAGCTGGTGAGCTTCGAGCACGACGAGCTGGCGCCGCAGGGCTTCACCCAGCTCGCCCGCGCCTGGTGAGGCCGGCGCCGTGCTGCTGTTTCGCTGGGCCATCCTGCTGCTGCTCCTGGGGGCCGGTGTGTGTTTTGCCTTCTACGCCGGCACCGGCCAGCCGCGCTACCGGCGCTGGGGCCTGGTGACCCTCAAGTGGACGCTGCTGGCCGCCCTGGGGTTTTTCGCGGTGCTGGTGCTCGAGCGCCTGGCGTGACGGCCACCCCGGGCTGACACACCCCGGCGAGGGCGCCCCAGCGGGGCGAATGCCCCATGCCCTCAGCCGCCGTGCTCCACGGCGCGGCCAGCACGGTACAGGCCGCTGGTCTTGCGCTGCACACCGCCGGCGGCGGTGATGCGTCGCATGGCCTCGCCGGCGTGGGCGTGGGTGATGGCCAGGCCAAGTGCGTCGGCCGCGTCCTGGGTCGGCAGGCCGGGCAGCTTGAGCAGGCGCTGCACCATGGCCTGCACCTGGGCCTTGGCGGCGCGGCCATGGCCGGCCACGGCCTGCTTCATCTGCAGCGCCGTTTACTCGGCCACCTGCAGGTCGCAGGCCACCAGGGCCGTCAGGCAGGCGCCGCGCGCCTGGCCCCGCAGCAGCGTGGACTGCGGGTTGACGTTGACGAACACGATCTCCACCGACGCGGCGTCGGGCTGGTAGCGCGCCACCACCTCGCGGATGCCGTCGAACAACACCTTGAGCCGCGCCGGCAGTTCGCCGCGCGCCACGTGCAGGG
>CAZKDU010000244.1:0-3535 GCA_964551485.1 uncultured Burkholderiaceae bacterium | reverse complement strand
CACCATGAAGATCAACCCCGAGAAGATCCGTGACGTGATCGGCAAGGGCGGCGCCACCATCCGTGCGCTGACCGAGGAGACCGGCACCCAGATCGACATCGAGGAAGACGGCACCATCACCATCGCCTCCACCGACGCCGAGCGCGCCGAGGAGGCCAAGCGCCGCATCGAGCAGATCACAGCCGAGGTGGAGATTGGCAAGGTCTACGAAGGCCCAGTCACCAAGATCCTGGACTTCGGTGCCCTGGTCAACCTGCTGCCCGGCAAGGACGGCCTGCTGCACATCAGCCAGATCGCCCACCAACGCGTGGAGAAGGTCACCGACTTCCTGAGCGAAGGCCAGATCGTGCGTGTCAAGGTGCTCGAGACCGACGAGAAGGGCCGTGTCAAGCTGTCCATGAAGGCCCTGGCCGAGCGTTCGGCGCCGGTCGCCGAACAGGCGCAGCAACAGCAGCAGTGAGCGCGTCGCCGTCCCGGCCCGGCATGAAAGCCATCGAGATCACGGCCCCTGGCGCGCCCGACGTGCTGCGGCCGGTCGAGCGCCCCATGCCCGAGGCCGGTGCCGGCGAGGTGCTGCTGCGCGTGCGTGCCAGCGGCGTGAACCGCCCCGACGTGCTGCAGCGCATGGGCCACTACCCGGTGCCACCCGGTGCCTCCGACATCCCCGGCCTGGAGGTCGCGGGCACGGTCGAGGGCGGGGACGCCGAGGCCCTGGCGCAGGCCGGGTTGGCCCTGGGCGACCGGGTCTGCGCGCTGCTGGCCGGCGGTGGATACGCCGAGTGGTGTGTGGCCCCGGTGGGCCAGTGCCTGCCGGTGCCCGAGGGCCTGAGCGACATCGAGGCGGCCTCGCTGCCCGAGACCTTCTTCACGGTCTGGAGCAATGTGTTCGACCGGGCCCGCCTGCAGGCCGGTGAGACCCTGCTGGTGCAGGGCGGCAGCAGCGGCATCGGTGTGGCCGCGATCCAGATGGCCCATGCCCTGGGTGCGCGTGTCATGGCCACGGCCGGCAGCGACGACAAGTGCGCCGCCTGCCTGGCGCTAGGGGCTGAGCGCGCGGTCAACCACCGCCGCCAGGACTTCGCCGCCGAGGCCCTGGCCTGGACCGACGGGCGTGGTGTGGATGTGGTGCTGGACATGGTGGCCGGCCCCTACGTGGCGCGCGAGGTCGAGTGCCTGGCCGAAGACGGTCGCCTGGTGCTGATTGCGCTGCAGGGCGGCGTCAAGAGCGAGTTCAATGCCGGCCTGGTGCTCCGCCGTCGCCTCACGCTGACTGGCTCCACGCTGCGCCCGCGCCCGCCGGCCTTCAAGGCGGCGATCGCGCGGTCGCTGCGCCAGGCGGTCTGGCCGCTGCTGGCCCAGGGCCGCATCCGGCCGGTGGTGCACCAGGTGTTCGCGGCCGAGCAGGCCGCCCAGGCCCATGCGTTGATGGAGAGCAACCAGCACGTGGGCAAGATTGTTTTGACATGGAGTTCCGCATGACCAAGAAGCTGATTGCCGGCAACTGGAAGATGAACGGCAGCCTGTACAGCAACGCGTTGCTGCTCCAGGGGCTGATGGCCGACATTGGCCAGCCGGCCTGTGACGTGGCGGTGTGTGTGCCCGCGCCCTACCTGGCCCAGGTGGGCACGCTGCTGAGCGCGCAGGACGTGATCGCCCTGGGTGCCCAGGACGTCTCGGCCCACGCTTCCGGGGCCTACACAGGCGAAGTGTCCACCAGCATGATCAAGGAGTTCGGTGGCCGCTACGCCATCGTCGGCCACTCCGAGCGCCGCCAGTACCACGGCGAAACCGATGCGTCGGTGGCGGCCAAGGTGCAGCGTGCCCTCGCTGACGGCCTCACCCCCATTGTCTGCGTGGGTGAGACCCTGGCCGAGCGCGAGGCCGGCAAGACCGAGGAGGTGGTTAAGCGCCAGCTGGCCGCCGTGATCCACGCCAATGGCCACTGCATCAGCGAGATCGTGGTGGCTTATGAGCCTGTCTGGGCCATCGGCACCGGCAAGACCGCCACCCCCGAGCAGGCCCAGGCCGTGCATGCTGTGCTGCGCGGCCAGCTGCGTGCGGCCAGCGAGCACGCTGACCGTGTGCCACTGCTCTACGGCGGCAGCATGAATGCGGCCAACGCAGCCCAGCTGCTGGCCCAGCCGGACATCAACGGCGGTCTCATCGGCGGGGCCTCGCTGAAGGCCCAAGATTTTTTGGCCATTGTGGCGGCAGCCCTTTGATTCATTGACTTTTCTGCTATCAATTTTGGAGTAAACATGGGTGTGGTTCTCACCATCGTTCTGGCTGTGCAAATGCTGGCCGCGCTGGGCATGATTGGCCTGATCCTGATTCAGCACGGCAAGGGGGCCGACATGGGCGCCGCGTTCGGCAGCGGCGGCTCCGGCAGCCTGTTCGGGGCCAGCGGCAGTGCCAACTTCCTGTCGCGCACCACCGCGGTGCTGGCTGGCGTGTTCTTTGTCTGCACGCTGCTGCTGGCGTATTTCGGCAACCTGCGCCCGGCCGATTCGGGCAGCGTGCTGGAGCGTGCCGGCGTGGTCGAGCCGGCGGTGGCGCCAGCCTCGGCCGCCGCGCCCGCGCCGGGTGCGGCTGCGCAGATCCCGGGCAACAGTGCGGCCGCTGTCGCACCGGTGGCCCCCACGGCCTCTGGTGCTGCGCAGATCCCTGCCAAGTAAGCCCAGAAGCCAGGTTCCAGGCCGTACACGCCTTGCGTGGGTGGCCCGGAGCGCTGTAAAAACCTGACGCAACGTCAGGAAATACCGGGTTTTCAGGGTAAACTCTAGGGCTGTCTGGAAAGCAAAAAACTGCAAAGTTCCTCACGCCATCTGGACACTCAAAACCGCCGTCGTGGTGAAATTGGTAGACACGCTATCTTGAGGGGGTAGTGGCGAAAGCTGTGCGAGTTCGAGTCTCGCCGACGGCACCAAACAAAATGCCACCCGGGCTCCTGCCGGGCTGGCGCAAGCGGTGATCAAAGCCTCAAGATGAACCTCGATCAGTACCTCCCTGTCCTTTTGTTCATCTTGGTTGGCATCGGGGTCGGTGTGGTGCCACAGGTGCTGGGTTTTCTGCTCGGGCCAAACCGCCCGGACACTGCGAAGAATTCCCCTTACGAATGTGGCTTCGAGGCCTTCGAAGACGCGCGCATGAAGTTCGATGTGCGCTACTACCTCGTGGCCATCCTGTTCATCCTGTTCGACCTGGAAATCGCCTTCCTGTTTCCGTGGGCTGTGGCCCTCAAGGAGATCGGTCTCGTGGGCTTCTGGGCCATGATGGTGTTCCTGGGCATTCTGGTCGTGGGCTTTGCCTACGAGTGGAAAAAAGGTGCCCTGGATTGGGAATGACGCGTTTCGCTGGAGAGTTGCATGGCCATTGAAGGCGTTTTCAAAGAGGGCTTCATCACCACCACCTACGACTCGGTGGTGAACTGGGCCAAGACCGGTTCCCTGTGGCCCATGACCTTCGGCCTGGCCTGCTGCGCGGTGGAGATGATGCACGCGGGCGCCGCGCGCTACGACCTCGACCGCTTTGGTGT
>CAZKDU010000243.1:0-3562 GCA_964551485.1 uncultured Burkholderiaceae bacterium | reverse complement strand
GCCTTGGCCTGCCCGCTGGCGGTGTCCAGTCGCGTCACGGTGCTGCTGGCCTGGTTGTTGACGTACAGCGCGCTGCCGTCCTTGCTGAGCGCGGTGCCGAAGGCGCCGGGGCCGGCCGCCAGCGTCGACGCGGTGGCCAGCGGCTTGAGCGTGGTGGTGTCCAGGCGCGTCACCGTGCCCAGGCTGCTGTCGGAGACATAGAAGCTCTTGCCGTCGGGCGCGAAGACGATGTTGCGCGGCGTGACGTAGCCGCGCAGCACACCGCGCACGGCGCCGGTGGCCAGGTCGTAGACGATGACGTCCGGGCGCTCGCTGTAAGACACCACGGCGGTGGCCTCGTCGGGGCTCAGCGCCAGCGAGTTGTTGCGGATCTGGCCGTCGAAGGTGACGCGGGCCGGGGTGGCTTCGGCGGCGTTGGCGGCGTTGGCGGGCACGCTGGCGGCGACGAGGACGAAGGTGCTGCACAAGGCCAGCGCGGTGGTGCGGAAGAAGGTATTCATGGGATGTCTTTCGGAGAGTGTTGAGAAAAGAGGGAAAGGCTTGCTGTGGTGGACGAGGAGAGCCCGTGGTTTATTCCGTCGGGCCGTGAATTCGAGGCTTCAGCCGAGCAGGGCCGGTACCCAGCGGTTGATCAAGGCACCGCCGACGATGAGCCAGCCGAACAGGATCAGCGCCAGCAACAGCGGCTTGGCACCGGCCTTGCGGATGGCACCGATGTGCGTGGACAGGCCGAGTGCGGCCATGGCCATGGCCAGCAGCGCGGTGTCGATCTCGGTGGTCACCGCCACCACCGAGGCCGGCAGCCACTGCAGCGAGTTGAACAACACCACCGCGACGAAGCCGAAGGCGAACCAGGGCACGGCGAGCTTGCCTGGGGCCTGGCCCGTGGCGGCGGAAGTGTGGGCGTGGCGTTTGTCGTCACGTGCCAGCCAGGCCGACAACATCACCAGGAACGGCGCCAGCATCATCACCCGCACCATCTTCGCGATGACGGCCGAGTTGGCCGCGTCCGGGCCCACCGAACGCGCCGCGGCCACCACCTGGGCCACCTCGTGGATGGTCGAGCCGGCATAGATGCCGAAGCCGTTGGCGCCACCCGGAATCAGCGCCCAGTGCTGGTTCAGCTCGAACAGCGCCGGGTACAGAAAGATCGCCAGCGTGCCGAACACCACCACCGTGGCCACCGCCACCGTGACCTGCTCGGCGCGCGCCTTGACCACCGGTTCGGCAGCCATCACCGCGGCGGCGCCGCAGATGGAGCTGCCGGCGCCGATCAGCATCGCCGTCTTGCGGTCCAGGCCCAACCAGCGCGTGCCGATGAAGCAGGCCAGCGCGAAGGTCGAGCCCAGCACCAGCGCGTCGATGGCGACGCCGGCGATGCCGACGTGGCCGATGTCCTGCACCGTCAGCCGCAGGCCGTACAGCACGACCCCCAGGCGCAGCAGGTTCTGCTTGGACACGTTGACGCCGGCACCGCTGGCCGCGGCCAGGCGCGGGACCAACGGATAGACCGTGTTGCCGACGATCATGCCCAGCACGATGGCCAGCGTCAGCGCACTGAAGCCGTGGTCCTGCAGCCAGCCGATGCGGCCTAGCGCCATGCCCGCACCGGCCAAAGCGCCGCTCAACACGAGGCCAGGCATCAGTGCCGCGAACTGCAAGCGCAACTGGGCTGCGCGGCGGCGGGCTACCGGGCCAGGGCTGGCTTGTGAGGTCGACAGCGCGTGCATCACGCCAGCACCCAGATCAAGGCGATGCCGGCGCACAGCAGCACGGCCGCCAGCGGCACTGCGACCGGCATCCAGCGCAGCACCTGCGGGTCGATGCTGCTGTCGGCGGCCAAGGTGGTCGAGACGGCATGGGCCACCTCGCGGGCCGGCCCCATGAAGCCCGCCACTGGCCGCCGGGCAGCAACCCATTGAAGGGCATGCAGTGCCTGTGGGGCCAGCGGGCCGGGTGCTGCGGGGCGTGGGGTTGTTCGTTCAAGGGTCAGCATGTCGGGCTCCAGATGCCGGTGGTGGCGCGGCAGGCCGCCGCCCCGTGATCGAGCGGCCAGGCAAATTTAGAGCTTGGCAATCAACCCGTCCAACGGGTTGTATGACTAAGATGTACCTGCGAAATCGATAACAAAGGCAATCACCGTGGACGTGCTTCGACTCACCCTGCGTCAGCTGCAGATTTTTGTCGCCGTGGCGCGCAGCGGCAGCACCACGGCGGCCAGCGCTGAGATAGCGCTGTCGCAATCGGCCACCAGTTCGGCCGTCAACGAGCTGGAACGCCTGCTGTCGCTGCGCCTGTTCGACCGCGCCGGCAAACGCCTGCTGTTGAACGACAACGGCCGCGCGCTGTTGCCGCGGGCTTTGGCTTTGCTCGACGGCGCCGCAGGCATCGAGCAGATGTCGCGCGACGGCAGCGCGCAGGCGCAGTCGCTGCGCATCGGCGCCAGCACGACGATTGGCAACTACGTGTTGCCCAAGCTGCTCGCTGGCTTCATGGGGGCACAGCAGCCCGGCAGCGCCGCCGCCTGGCGGTCGAAGGTCGTTATCGGGAACACCGCTGCCATCTGCGATGCCGTGACCGCTTTCGAACTCGACGTGGGGCTGATCGAGGGGCCCAGCCACCAGCCGGAGCTGGTGGTCACCCCCTGGCTGCAAGACGAGATGGTGGTCGTGGCTGCGCCCGACAGTGCGCTGGCCCAGTCAAGCCGGGCGGGCGATCGCATTCCCCTGCGCACGCTGCGTGAGGCGGTCTGGCTGGTTCGCGAAACGGGCTCTGGCACGCGCGAGGCCACCGACCAGAGCTTGCTGCCCCACCTGCGTTCTTACCGGCGCAGCATCGAGCTAGGCAGTTCGGAAGCCATCCAGCGTGCCGCTCAGGAAGGGTTGGGGGTGGCTTGCCTGTCCGCCTGGGTAGTGAACGATGCGCTGGAGGCTGGACGTCTGTGCCGCGTCTCCACGACATTGCCGCGGCAGCTTCGGCAATGTCATCTGGTTGTGCATCGTGAGAAGCAGTCGACGCCCGCGTTGCTGGCGTTCATCGCCCAGGCAGATGCGACCGCTGGGGCTGCCCGCTAACGTCCCGGCCCCGCTTCGCATGTCGAAGGTTCAGCCCTCGGCGACACGCGATTACCCTTCAGCTAGGCGCCGACGCCCGCTCCGCCCACCTGCCCATTGATCGGAGCTTTGATGCAATGAGCTGGTCTGGGTAATCGACGTCCGCTTCCGGACGCACCACCCAACGGCTGCTGGCCGTCCACAGACGCACAGCCCTCGCGGTTGAACGGCACCTGTGCGCACATCGCGCACGTTCGCCTCGTAGAGTCGATATCGCGCCCAATGCGGTACGCGGTACGTGCCGACGTTTGCGGTGTGTCGACCGAACGACCCTTCCATTCGATCAGGAACCCCGCGCCGCGATCGTGATCCGCTCGCTCTACATCCTGGCTTCTTCAGCGACGAGTGCAACGTCCCGAAGCGCATCGACCTGCATGGCGTCGAGGTCGATGATTGCATCGGCCATCGTTGCGAGGTGCGGGGTCTGGGTGATGAAGAACTCCTGCCGG
>CAZKDU010000242.1:0-3568 GCA_964551485.1 uncultured Burkholderiaceae bacterium | reverse complement strand
TGCTGGCGCAGCAGGCGGCGCGCGGCATCCCGGCGCGCCGCACCGTGCTGGCCGGGTTCTCGCAGGGCTGCGCCATGGCGCTGCTGACCGGCCTGCGCCACCCCGAGCGCCTGGCCGGCATCGCCGGGCTGTCGGGCTACCTGCCGCTGGCCGCCCACACCGCCGCCGAGCGCCACCCCGCCAACGCCGACGTGCCCATCTTCCTGGCCCACGGCGCGCACGACCCGGTGGTGCTGCCCGAGCGCGCCGAGGCCGCCCACGAAACCCTGGCCGATCTGGGCCACACCGTGGAGTGGCACAGCTACCCCATGGAGCACACGGTCTGCCTGCCCGAGCTCGACGACCTGCAGCGCTGGCTGCAGCGCGTGCTGGCGGCCTGAGCGGATGGTTCGTTGTTGTGTCCCTGTCCCAACCCTGAGGAGAATCCCATGAGCCTTTCCATGCACGCCGCCTCGGTGCCGGTGTTCCAGCACATGCTTGGTGCCCTGCGCCAGGTGCTCGTCAAGGCCGAGGCCCACGCCGCGGCCCGCAAGATCGACCCGGCGGTGCTGCTGCAGGCGCGCCTGTACCCGGACATGCTGCCGCTGGCGCGCCAGGTGCAGATCGCCTGCGACTTCGCCAAGGGCGCGCCAGCGCGCCTGGCCGGCGCCGAGGTGCCGGCCTACCCCGATGACGAAACCAGCTTTGCCGAGCTGCAGGCGCGCATCGACAAGACCCTGGCATTTGCTGGCGGTTTCACGGCCGCCCAGGTCGACGGCAGCGAGGCGCGCACCGTGGTGCAGTGGCCGGGCACGCCGCGCGAGATCCGCTTCAATGGCCAGGACTACCTGCTGCGCTTTGCGCTGCCCAACTTCTTCTTCCACGTGACCACGGCCTACGACATCCTGCGCCACAACGGTGTGGAACTGGGCAAGCGCGACTACCTGGGCCTGGCCTGAGGCCCGCGCCGTGGCGGCGCCCTGCGGCCGCGGCGCGGGCGTGGTAAGGTCCGGCCGTCCGACGACCACAAGAACAACACCAGGGACTCGCAGCACATGAGGAGCGACATGCACGCCAGGCTGAATGCGCTCACGGCCGAGCAATGGCGCGGGGTGCGCCGCGGCATCGAGAAGGAGAGCCTGCGCGCCCTGCCCGAGGGCCGGCTTGCGCTCACGCCGCACCCGCGGGCGCTGGGCTCGGCGCTCACGCACCCGCACATCACCACCGACTACAGCGAGTCCCAGCTCGAACTCATCACCGGCGTGCACGGCAGCGTGCAGGCCTGCCTGGACGAGCTGACCCAGGTGCACCAGTTTGTCTACCACAGCCTGGCCGCGCAGGGCGACGAGATGCTCTGGGTCTCCAGCATGCCCTGCGGCTTGCCCACCGACGAGACCATCCCGCTCGGGCGCTACGGCACCTCCAACGTGGCGCGTGCCAAGAGCGTGTACCGCATGGGCCTGGGCCACCGCTACGGCCGGCGCATGCAGACCATCTCGGGCATCCACTACAACTGGTCCATGCCGGGCCTGAGCAGCGCCCAGTACTTTGGCCTGATCCGCAACTTCCGCCGCCACGCCTTCTTGCTGCTGTACCTGCTCGGGGCCACGCCTGCGGTGTGCCCAGACTTCGTGGCTGGGCGCCAGCACGCGCTGCAGCCGCTCGGTGACGGCCACAGCCTGCACATGCCCCACGGCACCTCGCTGCGCATGGGGCGACTGGGCTACCAGAGCGAGGCCCAGGCCAGCCTGGCCGTGAGCTACAACAGCCTGGAAGGCTACGCTGCTTCGTTGCACGGCGCGCTGACCCGGCCCTGGCCGGCCTACGAGGCGCTGGGCATCCGCAACCCGGGCGGCGAGTACAACCAGCTCGCCACCACGCTGCTGCAGATCGAGAACGAGTTCTACAGCAGCATCCGACCCAAGCGCACCATCTTCCCCGGCGAGCGGCCGCTGCACGCGCTGCGCGAGCGCGGCGTGGAGTACGTGGAAGTGCGCCTGCTCGACCTCGACCCGTTCGTGCCGATCGGCATCGAGGCCAGCACCGTCCACCTGCTCGACGTCTTCCTGCTGCACTGCCTGCTCAGCGACAGCCCGCCCGACAGCCCGGCCGAGATCGCCGCGCTGGCTCGCAACCAGCACCGCACGGCCGAGGCCGGGCGCGCGCCCGGCCTGTGCCTGGAGCGGGATGGCCGCGAGCTGCCGCTGACCGAGTGGGGCCACGAACTGCTGCAGGGCATGGCCTCGCTGGCCCAGCGGCTGGACCAGGTGCACGGCGGCGAGGCGCACCAGGCCGCCGTGCAGCGTGCCCGCGTGCTGCTCGACCAGCCGGCGCTGACGCCCTCGGCCCGGGTGCTGCAGCGCCTGAGCGCACCGGGCCTGTCCTTCATTGAGCTGACCCGGGTGCAGTCGCGCCTGGCGCGCGAGCAACTGCTGGCCCTGCCCTGGGGTCAGGAGCAGCAGGCGCGCTGTGTGGCCCAGAGCATGGCCTCGCTCGACGAGCAGGCGCGCATCGAGGCCGGCGACAGCCTGCCGTTCGAGCGCTACCGCCAGGCCTATGTGTCGGCCGAGCGCCTGACGCCGCGTGGCTACCAGCCCGAGGCCGCGGCCGTGGTGGGGGCAGTGGCCATCTGAGTGGCCTGGGGCCCTGCCGAGGCCCGGCACGGGTGAGCCGCCCGCCGTCTGGCGGGGGTGTTCAGCAGACCGGGGCCCTGCCCTCAGGCCTGGATCTGTTCGCCCGGCACCACGAACTGGCCTGCGCCCAGGTGGTGCAGGGTGCGCAGCTCGGGTGGGATCTGTTCTAGCGGCCGGTACCTGCCAGCCGTGAACACGCGCTCGTCGGCCCAGGCGGCCAGTACCTCGGCCAGGAACAGGTCGTGCGCCTGCTGCAGGCGTGGTTCGGGCAGCACCCGGCATTCGAGCCAGCCCACGCAACCCAGCGGCAGGGACGCGGCCACATGGGTGCCAGCGAAGCCGCAGAGCCCGAGTGCGGCCGGCTTGTCCTGCGCCGGCGCGTCGCGGCCGCTGCGGTGGCCGGCCGCGACGGTGAGGGCGGCCAGGGCACGCGGCGGCACGCCCAGCACGAACTCGCCCGAGGCCTCGATGAGTTCACGGGTGTAGGTGGCCTTGTCGATCACCACGGCCACTTTGGGCGGGTCAAAGTCCAGCGGCATGTTCCAGGCCGCGGCCATGAGGTTGTGGCGCGCACCGTGGGCACCGGCCACCAGCACGGTGGCGCCGGTGTTGAGCAGCCGGTAGGCGTGGGGCAGGGCCACGGCCTGCACCGTGACCGGGCGCGCAGCCCGCGGGGTGGCAGCCGGCGGGGGCATCACTCGTCGTCACCACCGCCGAGCACGCCGCCCAGCAGGCTGCCGCCGGCCAGGCCACCCAGCACCGAACCCTCTTCGCGCGAGCCGCCGCGTTGCGGCGCGGCTGCGAACACGCGCGAGGCCAGGCGCGAGAACGGCAGGCTTTGCAGCCACACGGTGCCGGGGCCGCTGAGCTTGGCGAAGAACAGACCCTCGCCGCCGAACAGCGCGGTCTTGATCTTGCCCACGTACTGGATATCGAATGCCACGCCCGGGGTGTAG
>CAZKDU010000241.1:0-3586 GCA_964551485.1 uncultured Burkholderiaceae bacterium | reverse complement strand
GGCGTAGCTCTGGGCGATGTCGGCGGGCACGAAGTCGGCGCGCAGCACGCCCTTGGACGGGCTGGCCTTCTTGACCTCGGCGATCACCGCGGGCTGGCCGGCGGCCAGCCTGGCGCGCAAGGCACCCACGAAGTCGCGCGTGAGCACACGGCTCTCGGCGTCGGCGCGCATGGCGGCCAGGGATTTCTTCTTGAGGCCGGCGGCGATTTCCTCGCGCTTGACGGCCACGATCTGGTTCAGGATGTCGTTCATGGGGAGGTCGGGGAACAGGTCAGGCGGTGGCGGGCACGGACAGCGCGGCCGAAGCGGCCACCAGCTGCTCCAGCTTGGCGCGGGCCGCGCCCGAGGCGATGGCGGCGCTGGCGCGGGCCAGGCCCTCGGCCATGCTGCCGACCACGTTGGCGGCGTACAGGGCCACGCCGGCGTTCAGCGCCACGATGTCGCGCGCCGGGCCGGGCTGGTTGTCGAGCACGCCACGCAGCAGGGCCATGGACTGCTCGGGCGTCTGCACCTTGAGCGAGCGCTGGCTGGCCATGGCCAGGCCAAAGTCCTCGGGGTGGATCTCGTACTCGCTGACCACCCCGTCCTTGAGCTCGCCGACCAGGGTGGATGCGCCCAGCGAGACCTCGTCCATGCCGTCGCGGCCATAGACCACCAGGGCGTGCTCGGCACCCAGGCGCTGCAGCGCGCGCACCTGGATGCCGACCAGGTCGGGGTGGAACACGCCCATCAGGATGTTGGGGGCGCCAGCCGGGTTGGTCAGCGGCCCCAGGATGTTGAACAGCGTGCGCACGCCCAGCTCCTTGCGCACCGGCGCCACGTTCTTCATGGCCGGGTGGTGGTTGGGCGCGAACATGAAGCCGACGCCGGTCTCGGCGATGCAGCGCGCGATGGCCTCGGGCGGCAGGTTGATGTTCACGCCCAAGGCCTCCAGCACGTCGGCGCTGCCGCTCTTGCTGGACACGCTGCGCCCGCCATGCTTGCTGACCTTGGCGCCCGCGGCCGCGGCCACGAACATGGCGCAAGTGGAGATGTTGAAGGTGTGCGAGCCGTCGCCGCCCGTGCCCACGATGTCCACCAGGTGGCACGCGTCGGCCACCTGCACCTTGGTCGAGAACTCGCGCATGACCTGGGCCGCGGCGGTGATCTCGCCGATGGTTTCTTTCTTCACGCGCAGGCCGGTGACGATGGCCGCGGTCAGCACCGGCGAGAGCTCGCCGCGCATGATCAGGCGCATCAGGTGCAGCATTTCGTCGTGGAAGATCTCGCGGTGCTCGATGGTGCGCTGCAGGGCTTCCTGTGGGGTGATGGGCTGGGACATGGGGTCAATCCTCGGCAAATCCTGGGTCAACGGGGTGTTCGAGTGGTCAATGGCAAGGCGGCCGCTGCGGCCCGATGCGTGGGCGCGGCTCAGCCATGCCCCGGATTGTCCGCCAAGGCCAGGCGCAGGCCGAACACCAGGAACAGCGCGCCGCTGGCGCGCTGCAGCCAGGGCCCGGCGCCGCGCAGCAGCGGCAGGCGGCCCAGCCGCGGCGTCAGCCAGGCCGCGCCCAGCGCCCAGCCCAGGGTCACCAGCACGCCGTTGACGCTGAACACCACGCCCAGCAGCACAAAGGCCAGGGTGGGGTGGGCCGCGCCGGGCACGATGAACTGCGGCAAAAAGGCCAGGAAGAACAGCACCACCTTGGGGTTGAGCACGTTGGTCCAGAACCCCTGGCGTGCCACGGACCACAGGTCAATTGAGCCTGCAGCCCTTGCCATGTCTTGTTGGTTTGCTATCAAATCAGGAGCGTTGGCATGACCCAGCGTGCCCCCCGGCCCCTTGCCGCGGGCCTGGCGCAAGGCCTTCACCCCCAGCACCACCAGGTAGGCCGCGCCCAGCAGCTTGAGCACCCCAAAGGCCGTGGCCGACGCCGCCAGCAGCGCGCCCAGCCCCAGGGCCGCGGCCAGCACGTGCACGCCGCAGCCCGCGCCGATGCCCAGCGCCGCCACCATGCCCGCGCGTGCGCCATGGCGCACGGCGTGCTGCACGGTGTAGAGCACGTCCGGGCCGGGCGTGAGGTTGAGCAGCAGGCCGGCCAGCACGAACAGCGGCAGCTGCTGCACCGAACCCAGCGGCTGCGCCAGCCAGGCCAGCACACCTGCCCCGCCCAAGGCGCCCGGGTCCATGCCCTCAGCCCTCCCGGTGGTCGTGGTGGACCTGGGCCAGCAGGCGCGCCAGCGAGGCCTTGTCGGACACGCCGAGCTTGCGGTAGACCGAGGCCAGCTGGGTCTGCACGGTGTACTGCGAGACCTGCATGTCCTGGGCAATCTCCTTGCTGGTCTGGCCCTGGGCGAAACGCATGGCCACCAGCTGCTCGCGCGGCGACAGCTGGGCCAGCGGCCCGACGTCGCTGAGCACACAGACCCAGTAGCGCCCCAGCGGCACCAGCTTGGCCAGCACCTGGCGGCCCTTGTACTCGTGCTTGCGCAGCAGGATGCTGGAGATGCCTTCCGGCAGGCGGTGCGACACGTCGATGCCACACTCTTTGTAGACCATGCTCACGAACAACTCGTCCACGGCTTCCAGGCGGCCGTTTTCGTCGAGCAGGGCCAGGCCCTTTTTCTGCGACGGCTTGACCTGCTCCAGGGCGTGGGCGCGGTTCAGCGCCACGGCACGCTCCATGTGCACCCAGAAGGCGCTCAGGCGGTCGGCCGCCTCGGGCTCGAACGGCTGGTGCTCGGCACGGTACAGCACCACCCAGCGGCCACCAGCCGTCTGTGACGGGGGCTGGCCACACAGCATGAGGTGGCGCAGGCGGTGTTTGCGCGACAGCGCCAGCAGGCTGCGGTGGGTGGCGTCTGCGTAAAGCTGCTCGGTGTCCACGGCCAGCGCCCGGGGCACCCCCTCCAGAAAAGACTGGGTCACCGGGTCAATGGCCGACAAGGCGGCGTAGTCGTCCAGGATCGAGGGGTCGCGGTTGTGCACATGGGCCGCAGCAATGCTGAAGTCCCCCAGCGACAGCGGGTCGGCACTGCCCAGCACAGCCCCGTCGAAACCGATGTGCTGGCCCAGCAGGCCAATCACGGCCGCCGGAAACTCGTCCAGCGACGCCGTCTCGGCCAGGCGGTACAGCCCGTCCACGGCTTCTGACATCGCGCGCAGCAGTCCCATGGCATCTCCCGTTGTGGTGTGGCCCTGCGCGCAACAGCTCAGTCGCTCAGGAAGTTCCTGAGCATAGCGTGACCGTGCTCGGTCAGGATCGACTCGGGGTGGAACTGCACGCCCTCGATGCGCGCGGCCGCCGGGTAGCCGGTGTGGCGCACGCCCATGATCTCGCCGTCGTCGGTCCAGGCCGTCACCTCCAGGCAGGCCGGGCAGGTGCTGCGCTCGATCGCCAGCGAGTGGTAGCGGTTCACCGTGAAGCGCGCCGGCAGGTGGGCGAACACCCCCTGCTGGGTGGTGTGGATCTCGCTGGTCTTGCCGTGCATGAGCTGCTGGGCGCGCACGATGCGGCCGCCGAAGGCCGCGCCGATGCTCTGGTGGCCCAGGCACACGCCCAGGATGGGCAGCTGGCCGGCGAAGTGGCGGATCGCCGGCACCGAG
>CAZKDU010000240.1:0-3592 GCA_964551485.1 uncultured Burkholderiaceae bacterium | reverse complement strand
ATGGTCACCCACGACGTGGACGAGGCCGTGCTGCTGTCCGACAAGATCGTCATGATGACCAACGGCCCGGCTGCCACCATCGGCGAGGTGCTGCACGTGGACCTGCCGCGCCCGCGCAACCGCGTGGAACTGGCCGAGGACCCGCAGTACCTGCACTACCGCAAGGCGGTCATCGACTTCCTGTACACGCGCCAGGCGCATGTGGAGAAACTCGCAGCCTGATACGTCCGTTACGACTGCGAGGCTTTTGACAGGGCGCGGGCGACCGCGCCCTTTTTTTTGCGCCCGCCTCGCGCCAGGCCGGGCCACGCGGCGTATGCTCACAGGCGGTCCGCCGCGAGCCACTGCCCCGCCGGCACCGAGCAGCGGGCTCGCTCCCGCCCTGCCCTTCGCCAGGAGTTCACCATGCGCCGCCCAGCCTACAAGTACTACGACTTCATCCTTGGGGCCTTCGTCTGTGTGCTGCTGTGCGCCAACTTCATCGGCGCGGCCAAGCAGGCCACCCTCGACCTGCCGCTGCTGGGCCACGTGACCTTCGGTGCGGGCGTGCTGTTCTTCCCGATCTCCTACCTGTTCAGCGACATCCTGACCGAGGTCTATGGCTACGCACGCGACCGCCGTGTGGTCTGGGCCGGCTTCGGTGCGCTGGCCTTTGCCTCGCTGATGGCGGCCGTGGTGGTGGGCCTGCCGCCGGCCGACACGGCCTTCATGCACAGCTATCAGGGCCAGCTTGAGGGCGTGTTCGGCAACGCCTGGCGCATCGCCCTGGCCTCGATGGCGGCGTTCTGGTGCGGCAGCTTCGTCAACAGCTATGTGCTGGCGCGCATGAAGCTCTGGACCTCCGGGCGCTGGCTCTGGAGCCGCACCATTGGCTCCACCGTGCTGGGCGAGCTGGTCGACTCCTCGCTGTTCTACTTCATCGCCTTCTACGGCATCTGGCAGACCCACGACATCATGGCCGTGGCCTTTGCCCAGTACCTGCTCAAGACCGCCTGGGAGGTGCTGGCCACGCCGCTGACCTACCGAGTGATCGGCGCCCTCAAGCGCGCCGAGAACGAGGACTACTACGACCGCCAGACCAACTTCAGCCCGTTCCGCCTGGACGACTGAGCGACTGAGGCGGCCCCAGGCCACCGGCACGCACGCACGCACGCAAGGGGCACAAACACACGGGCGTGCCGGTGTGCAGCCCGCGCGGCGCCCGTTCAGTGCAGCCAGAGGAACAGCAGCAGCAGGTTGGCCGCCAGTGACACCAGGGCCACGGCGCGCCATGTGCTCAGCAGGTTGCGCGTGGCCAGTGGCCGGCGCTTGATTGGCACCTCCTGCGCCAGCGGGCCCTGCTCCAGCGCCAGCAGCAGCTCCTCGGCGGTCTCGTAGCGTGCCTCGGGATCGGCCGCCACGGCCTTGAGCACGATGTGCTCGAGCCAGCCCGGAATGTCGGGCCGCCAGCGGCTGGGCGGCGCCGGCTCACCGAAGCGCGGGGTCTGGAAGGGCTCGACTTCGCCATAGGGAAATTTGCGCGTCAACAGGTGGTACAGCGTCACGCCCCAGGCATACAGGTCGGAGCGCGGCGTGGGCTCGCCATTCCCGAACAGCTCGGGCGCCAGGAAGGACGGCGTGCCTGCGCGGCGCGCCTGCGCCAGCTCGGTCACGTCGAAACCCGACACCGCCACACCCAGGTCGAGCAGGCGCAGCTGGCCGTCGTCGCCCAGGTGCACGTTGTCGGGCTTGACGTCGCGGTGCACGATGCTGCGCCGGTGCAGCGCACCCAGGGCGCGCGCCAGGTCCATGCCGATCTTCAGCGCCTCGGGCACGGTGTAATGGCGGCCGTCGGCGAGCTGCTGGCCCAGAGTGCGGCCGGCGTGGTAGGTGGTCAGCGCGTACAGCGCCGAGGGCGGCGTGGCCGGCTCCACGGTCTGGGCAAAGAAGCGCGCCACCACGCGCCGGCCCAGCCAGATTTCGTGGGCGAAGGCCAGGCGCTCGTGGGCATCGGCCTGGGCCGCCTCGGTCAGCGTCTTCAGCACGAGCGGGCGACCTGCCGCGTCCTGCACGCGGTACAGCAGGGTCACACGCGACTCGTGCAGCTTCTCCAGCACGGTCAGACCGTCGTAGCGCTCGCCCACTGCCAGGCGCGGCAGCGCCGGCAGGTCGCGCTGCAGCTGCACGGCGTCGCGCAGGCCATTGGCGTCGATCTCGTCGACGCGCAGCACCACGGCGGTGGCGTTGTCGGTGCCCCCTAAGTCGAGTGCGGTCTGCACCAGCTCGCGCGCGCAATCTTCGGGCGACAGCTCGTCGCCATGCAGGCGGTGCAGCGAGCGCGCCAGGTCGGCCTGGGCCACCTTGGCCCAGACCCCGTCGGACAGCAGGGCGAACACGTCGCCGGTGCGCAGCGGGCCGAAGCCATGGTCCACCACCAGCTTGCTGTCCAGGCCCACGGCGCGCGTCAGCACGTGCTCCATCTCGGGACGCTGCCAGACATGGTCGGTGGTCAGCGCATGCACCTCGTCGGGGGCGCTGGCGCGCCACAGCAGCAGCCGCGTATCGCCCACGTGCGAGAAGTAGTAGGCGTTGCCGCGCAGCACCAGGGTGGTCAGCGTGGTGGCCATGCCCACGGTGGAATGGCGCGCCCGGGCCTGGGTCTGGACCCAGCGGTTCAGGGCCTGGTAGATGCGGTCCAGCGCCTGTGACACCTCCCAGTGGTCGGGCGTGGAGTAGTAGTCGGCCAGGACGTTGCGCGCACAGTGCTCGGCCGCCTCGCGGCCGCCGTCACCGCCGGACACGCCGTCGGCCACCACGGCGGCCATGCCTTTGCGCCCCAGCTCCTCGGCGGCGGGCATGACGAAGCCACCGAAGTCCTCGTTGGCTTGACGCGGACCGGTGGCAGAAAAATGGGCGGCGCTGATGCGAAGGGGCATGGCAGCAGTGTAGGGACTGTGCCCTGGCACAGTCCCCGCCCCGTCAGATCTTGGCGGTGGTCATGGCGGCCGAGCCCCAGGTGGTGCGCCAGCGCTGCTTGACCAGGGTCAGGCCGACCAGGGCCACCACGGCCAGGCCGGCGAAGATCAGGAAGCCGGTCTGGTAGCTGCCGGTGACCTTCTGCGAGTAGCCGAGCGAGGACGCCAGGTAGAAGCCACCGATGCCGCCGGCCATGCCGACCATGCCGGTCATCACGCCGATCTCCTTGCGAAAGCGCTGCGGCACCAGCTGGAACACCGAACCGTTGCCCATGCCCAGGGCCAGCATGCCGACCACGAACACGGCCAGCGCAGCCCAGGGCGACGGCAGGCCGATGCTGACCACGGCGAACGCGCAGGCCGCCACGATGTACATCACCGACAGGCTCTTGATGCCGCCAATGCGGTCGGCCAGGTTACCGCCCAGCGGGCGCATCAGCGAGCCGGCGAACACGCAGGCGGCGGTGTAGAAGCCGGCGGTCTTGGCCTCCAGGCCGTACTGGGTGTTGAAGTTGATGGTCAGCGATGCGGCAAGGCCGACGAAACCGCCGAAGGTCACGCTGTAGAAGAACATGAACCACCAAGCGTCCTTGTCCTTGAGCACCTTGAGGTAGTCGGCCAGCGGCTTGGCCGGCGGG
>CAZKDU010000239.1:0-3598 GCA_964551485.1 uncultured Burkholderiaceae bacterium | reverse complement strand
ACATGATGAACGAGGCCCGCATCGGCGTCGGCATGGCGGCCACCATGCTGGGCATGGCCGGTTACCAGGCCAGCCTGGACTACGCGAAGAACCGGCCGCAGGGCAGACCCATCCTGGCCCCCACGCGCCACGCGGACGCGTCGTCGCCACCCCCCGAGGGGGAGCCTTCCGCCCCAGGGCGGCCCAGCGGTGGAACAGGCCCCGGCGGCAAAGACGCCAGCGCTCCCCAGGTCCGCATCATCGAGCACGCCGACGTCAAGCGAATGCTGCTGGCGCAGAAGTCGTACTGCGAAGGCGCGCTGGCGCTCGAGCTGTACTGTGCCCGCCTGGTGGACGAGCAGCACACCGGCGAGGAGGCCGCCGCTGACGAGGCCCGGCTGCTGCTGGAGGTGCTCACGCCCATTGCCAAGAGCTGGCCCAGCGAATGGTGCCTGGAGGCCAACTCGCTGGCCATCCAGGTGCATGGCGGCTATGGCTACACGCGCGACTTCCCGGTCGAGCAGTACTGGCGCGACAACCGGCTCAACATGATCCACGAAGGCACGCACGGCATCCAGGCCATGGACCTGCTGGGCCGCAAGGTGCTGATGGAAGGCGGCCGCGGCCTGCAGCTGCTGGCTGGGCGCATCCACACCACGGTCGAGCAGGCCCTCCAACAGCCCGGACTGGCGGCGCATGCCCAGGCGTTGGCCGGTGCCCTGCAGCGCTTGCAGGGCACCACCCGCGCCGCCTGGGCCACGGCCCAGCCGCACGAGGCACTGGCCAACGCCGTGCCCTACCTGCAGGCCTTTGGCCACACCGTGCTGGCCTGGGTCTGGCTGGAGCTGGGCCTGGCCACGCAACGCCTGGAGCCGGCCTTGGCCGCGCCGGCCGCGCAAGGCAGAATCGGGGCCATGCGCTACTTCTTCCACTACGAGCTGCCCAAGACCGGCGCCTGGCTGGCCGTGGTCGAGGCGCGTGACCTGACCTGCGCCGCACTGCCCGAGGCGGCGTTCTGACGATGGCCTCGGCACGCACGCTGCAACGGCTGGAGCTATGGATCTGGGTGCTGCTCTACGGCGGCCTGCTTGGCGGCGTGGTGCTGGGCCTGGCCACCGCCCGCTTGGACGCGCCGCTGGGCCAGTGGCTGGTGGGTGTGGGCCTGCTGCTGACGCTGACCGGGCTGGGCTTGGTCTGGCTGCGTTCGCGGCTGCGGGCCGACCCGCCGCCGCGCTGAGGCCGCTCACACGCACCAGGGCCCAAGGCAGGCCCTGCGCCACCCACGCGACAGGCAATCGCGCGAGCGACAGCCACGCGGGCCCGGGCCTTTCACAATCGGCGCGTTCCACCCCTCGATCAGGAGACCCCATGGCCCGCCGTGTGACGCAATTGTTCGACCTGTCTGGCAAGACCGCCCTGGTGACCGGGGGCTCGCGCGGGCTCGGTCTGCAGCTGGCCCAGGCCCTGGGCGAGGCCGGTGCCCGCATCATGCTCAGCTCGCGCAAGGCCGATGACCTGGAAGAGGCGGCGGCCGAGCTGCAGGCCGCCGGCATCGACACCCGCTGGATCGCCGCCGACTGCGCCAGAGAGGATGAACTGCGCCGTCTGGCCGACGAGACGCTGCAGCGCATGGGCGCCATCGATATCCTGGTCAACAACGCCGGCGCGGCCTGGGGCGCGCCGGCTGAAGACCACCCGGTGGACGCCTGGGACAAGGTGATGAACCTCAACGTGCGCGGCTACTTCATCCTCAGCCAGCAGGTGGCCAAGCACAGCATGATCCCGCGTCGCTCTGGCCGCATCATCAACGTCGCCTCGATCGCCGGCCTGGGCGGCAACCCGAGCGAGATGAAGACCATTGCCTACAACACCTCCAAGGGTGCGGTGGTCAATTTCACGCGCGCCCTGGGCTGCGAGTGGGGGCCCTACGGCATCACGGTCAACGCCATCTGCCCGGGTTTCTTCCCGAGCAAGATGACCGCCGGCACGCTGGAGCGCCTGGGCGAGGACCAGCTCGCGGCCCATGCCCCGCTGCGCCGCCTGGGCGACGACGAAGACCTCAAGGGCCTGGCCGTGCTCTACGCGTCGGACGCCGGCAAGCACATCACCGGGCAGTGGCTGGCGGTGGACGGTGGCGTCAGTGCCATCAGTGGTGGCTGACGAGGGGCATGGCGGCCCCCACCATGGTCACCACGCGGTGTGGGGCCCCTGGGACCTGGCAGGCCGCGGCCCGCGAGGCGCTTCGCCTCTGCCGCCGGTCCGAGCTGCTGGCGCCAGCCTCGAGGGCCGTGCCGAGCTGCCGCGCTTGCGCTAAGGTCGCGGCATGAACTTCGGTGTTGAAATTCCTTTTGTCACCCACCTGGGCATTGAGCTGCTGCGTTTCGAGGGCGGCGAGGCCGAGTTGCGCTTTGCACCCCGGCCCGAGCACCTGAACTCGTTTTCCGTGGTCCATGGCGGCGCCAGCATGACCCTGCTGGACGTGGCCATGGCCAGCGCCGCGCGCAGCCTGGACCCGGCCATGGGTGTGGTCACCATCGAGATGAAGACCAGCTTCATGCAGGCGGCGCGCGGCGAGCTGCGCGCCCACGGCCGGCTGCTGCACCGCAGCGCCACCCTGGCCTTCACCGAGGCCACGCTGTTCGACGCGCAGGGGCGGCCCTGCGCCCACGCCACCGGCACCTTCAAGTACGTGAAGCGCCTGCCCGTGGGGCCGGGCCAGGTGGCCCCGCTCAACGCGGTGCCCACGGATTGACCGGATGATGCATAAAAAATGGCTGTAGCCCTTTCCAGTATTGAATAGTTTGCTATCAATGGTGTAGCGATCCAGATGACAGGAGACATGGCCATGGACACGACCCACGAGGTCTTCAACCAGCCCGAGCCGCTGTGCGGCCACAACCTGTTCGACAGCCACCTGCCGCTGCGTGACGCGCTGCGCCTGCACGCCCCAACGCTGGACACGGCCGAGCTGCAGGCCCTGGGCGCACACCTGGGCAGTGCCGAGATGCAGGCCCACGCGCGCCTGGCCAACAGCCACCCGCCGCAGCTGCTGACCCACGACCGCTTCGGCCACCGCATCGACGAGGTGGAGTTCCACCCCAGCTACCACGCCCTCATGGCCCTGGCCACCGGGGCCGGCCTGCACGGCACGCCCTGGCAGGAGGGCGGGGCCGCGCCGCACGTGCGCCGCGCCGCCGGCTTCATGCTGTTCACCGAGCTCGAGCCCTCGGTGCTGTGCCCGGTCTCCATGAGCTACGCCGTGGCCCCGGCGCTGCGTGGCAATGCCGCCATCTGGGCCGACTGGGGCCCGGGCCTGGCGCGCCGCGCCCACGACCCGCGCCTCGTGCCCTGGCGCGACAAGGCCGGCCTGACCATGGGCATGACCGAGAAGCAGGGTGGCTCCGACGTGCGCGCCAACACCACCCGGGCCGAGGCCGATGGCCACGACGGCTGGGGCGCGCGTTTTCGCCTGACCGGCCACAAGTGGTTCTTCTCCGCGCCCATGTGCGACGCCTTCCTGGTGCTGGCCCAGACCGCGGCCGGCCTGGGCTGCTTCTTTTTGCCGAGGGTGCTGCCCGACGGCAGTCGCAACGAGCTGCGCATCCAGCGCCTGAAGGAC
>CAZKDU010000238.1:0-3599 GCA_964551485.1 uncultured Burkholderiaceae bacterium | reverse complement strand
CCTCGTTGTAGGCCGCGGCCTCGCCCATCATGGCGGCGTCGGTGCCTGCGATCTGCACCGCCACCGGCCCGGCCTCGCCCTCGTGGTTGGCGCGGCGCGAGGTCTTCAGACTGTGCCAGAGGTCGCGCCGCGAGGTCACCATCTCGCTCACGGCGTAACCCGCACCCAGGGTGCGGCAAAGCTGGCGGAACGGGCGGTCCGTGACCCCGGCCATCGGCGCGGCGAACAGGGCGTTCGCCAGGGAATAGGGACCGATGCGCATGCCAGACAGCGTGAAGGAAACAGGGGGATGGGCGGGTGGGGGATGCCGATTGTACCTGCCCAAAATTTCAGCAACCGGGAGGCTCTGCCAGAATGTGCGCAGCCCCTTGCGCGCCTCATGGAAGCCTGGATCGATCACCTGCTGGTTCTGCTGGCCCTGCCCAAGTTCGGGCTGAGCACCGTGTTCGTGGTGTCGTTCGTCTCGGCCACGCTGCTGCCGCTGGGGTCCGAGCCGGTGGTGTTCGGCCTGGTCAAGCTCAACCCCGAGCTGTTCTGGCCCACGGTGTGGGTGGCCACGGCCGGCAACACCCTGGGTGGCGCGGTGGACTGGTGGATGGGCTACGGCGCCCACCAGGCGGTGAACAAGTACCGGCATTCGAGCACCCACACCAAGGCCCTGCGCTGGCTTGAGCGCCTCGGCCCCAGGGCCTGCCTGCTGAGCTGGCTGCCCGGCGTGGGCGACCCGCTGTGCGCGGTGGCGGGCTGGCTGCGTTTGCCGTTCTGGCCTTGCCTGCTCTACATGGCCATCGGCAAGTTCGGGCGCTACCTGGTGATGACCAGCGCTCTGGTCTGGGCCTTTGCCTGACCACCCACTTCGCACAGCCGGCACACCCCGCACACGGCCGTCCCGGGCCGTGCCCTGAGCCGTGCCAGGCCGTCCGCCCGGTGGTCGCGCAGGCCCTGCGTGGGCACGGGGATCGACCTACAATGCCTCGGTGACTGCCATCCTCAACGCCGACCTGCACTGCCACTCCATCGTCTCCGACGGCACCCTGACGCCGGAGCAGCTGGCCGCGCGGGCCAAGGCCAATGGCGTGGAGCTCTGGGCCCTGACCGACCACGACGAGATCGGTGGCCAGGCCCGGGCTGCTGCCGCGGCCCGCGAGCAAGGCATGCGCTACCTCACCGGCACCGAAATCTCGGTGACATTCGCCGGCCGCACGGTGCACATCGTGGGCCTGGGCTTCGACGCCGACGACCCGCGCATGGTGCAGGGCCTGCGCGACACCCGGGGCGGGCGTGGCGCCCGCGCCATGGAGATGGCGGAGCAACTGGCGCGGGTCGGCATTCCCGGCTGTTACGAAGGGGCGCTCAAGTACGTGGACAACCCAGAGCTGATCTCGCGCACCCACTTCGCACGGTACCTGGTCGAGGCTGGCCACTGCCGTGACACGGCCGACGTGTTCCGCAAGTTCCTGACCGAGGGCAAGCCGGGTTTTGTGGCACACCGCTGGGCCAGCCTGGGCGACGCCGTGCGCTGGATCACTGAGGCCCAAGGCGTGGCCGTGATCGCCCACCCGGGCCGCTACCCGTTCAGTGCCACCGAGGAGTACGCGCTGTTCAGTGAGTTCAAGGCCCATGGTGGCCTGGCAGTCGAGGTGGTCACGGGCAGCCACACACCCAGCGAGTACGTTCAGTACGCGGCCATGGCCAAAGAGTTTGGGCTGGCAGCCTCACGCGGCAGTGACTTCCACAGCCCGGACGAAAGCCACACCGACCTGGGCACCCTGCCCTGGCTGCCCGGTGACCTGCTGCCCGTGTGGGAGCTGGCTGCGGCGCGCATCCAGTGAACGCGGTTCGGCGCCGCGGGCGCGACATGCACATGACGCACAACTGAGCACAGCATGGCACAGTGGTTTGAGGTTCACCCGGACAACCCCCAGGGTCGCCTGCTCAAGCAGGCGGCGCAGCTGCTGGAGCGGGGCGGCATTCTGGCCGTGCCCACCGACTCCAGTTACGCCCTGGTCTGCCACCTGGACGACAAGGCGGCAGCCGACCGGCTGCGCCGCATCCGCGGCGTGGACGACAAGCACCACCTGACCCTGCTGTGCCGTGACCTGGGCGAGCTGGCCAACCACGCCCGGGTGGACAACCGCCAATACCGGCTGCTCAAGCTGGGCACACCCGGGCCCTACACCTTCATCCTGGAGGCCACCAAGCAGGTGCCACGCCGGCTGAGCCACCCGCAACGCCGCAGCATCGGCCTGCGGGTGCCTGAACACCATGTGCTGCAAAGCCTGCTAGCCCTTTACCAGCAACCTTTGATTGCTACTACTTTGATAGCGCCAGGTGATTCCGAGCCCCTCAACGACGCCCAGGAAATCCGCCAGCGCTTCGAGCACGACCTGGCTGCCGTGATCGACGCCGGCGCCTGCCCCATGCAACCCACCACCGTGCTGGACCTGACCCCCATGGGCGAGGGCGGCGACGCCGTGCTGCTGCGCCAGGGCCGTGGCCCCCTGGCCGCCCTGGGCCTGTGACGGCCCCGAACCCCACCCGCTGGGCAGCAGCACCGCACGGCCCGCCGGGGTGGGGCTGCAGCCCAACACCCCCCAGCCGGCCGCCCCCAGCCCTTGCTCTGAGACAATCCCTGCCGTGGACTTCGCCAACCTGATCCAAACCGTTTTGATCTACGCCCTGCCGGTGCTGTTTGCCATCACCGTGCACGAGGCCGCCCATGGCTATGCAGCGCGCCATTTTGGCGACGACACCGCCCACCTGCTGGGCCGCATCACGCTTAATCCGGTCAAACACATCGACCCCATGGGCACAGTCGTGATGCCGCTGCTGCTGTATTTCGCCACCTCGGGCAGTTTCCTGTTCGGCTATGCCAAGCCAGTGCCGGTGCGCTTCGGCAACCTGCGCAACCCCAAACGCGACATGGTCTGGGTGGCCCTGGCTGGGCCAGGCGCCAACCTGGCGCAAGCCCTGCTGTGGGGTGCCGCCATGTACCTGCTGCTGTGGCTGGGACTGACCGAGCGCTTCTTCCTGGAAATGTGCCGCGCAGGCATTCTGGTGAATGTGGTCATGTTCGCCTTCAACCTGTTTCCACTGCCGCCACTCGACGGCGGCCGCATCCTGGTGGGCCTGCTGCCTTGGCGCCAGGCCGAGTGGCTGAGCCGCGTCGAGCCCTGGGGCTTCTTCATCGTGATGGGCCTGGTGATCGCGGGCGTGGTCAGCACGCTGTGGATGCGCCCGGTGATGACATTGACCTACGCGCTGCTGGACCTGCTGTTGTCGCCACTGGCCTTTTTGGTGAAATGACATGAACAACCCGACCCAGGCCGACACGGCCGCTGCTGCAACCACCCTGTCCCTCGCACCCAGCACCCCGGGTGGCAGCGACCCCACTGGCCCCCAAGCCGGCGACCGCGTGCTCTCAGGCATGCGCCCCACCGGGGCCTTGCACCTGGGCCATTACCATGGCGCCCTGAAGAACTGGGTGCGCCTGCAAAGCCAGATGGACTGCTACTTCTTCGTGGCCGACTGGCACGCGCTGACCACGCACTACGAAGACCGCGAGGTCATCGAGCAGAATGTCCACGAGATGGTGATCG
>CAZKDU010000237.1:0-3605 GCA_964551485.1 uncultured Burkholderiaceae bacterium | reverse complement strand
GTTCGGCAGCCCTGAAACCACCACGGGCGGCAACGCGCTGAAGTTCTACGCCTCGGTGCGTCTGGACATCCGCCGCACCGGCACCATCAAGAAAGGCGACGAGGCGATCGGCAACGAGACCAAGGTCAAGGTCGTCAAGAACAAGGTCAGCCCGCCGTTCAAGACCGCCGAGTTCGACATCCTGTTTGGCGAGGGCATCAGCCGCGAGGGCGAGATCATCGACATGGGCGTGAACGCCCGCATCATCGAGAAGTCCGGCGCCTGGTACGCCTACAACGGCGAGAAGATCGGCCAGGGCCGCGACAACGCGCGCGAGTTCCTGCGCGAGAACCCCGAGCTGGCACACGAGATCGAGAACAAGGTGCGCGAATCCCTGGGCATTCCGCTGCTGCCCGCCCCAGAGGTGGCGGGCGGGGCCTGAGGCCTGTGCGGGCCAGACGGCGGCATCACGTCGCCGGCTTCTGTACTGTCAACCAGGGAGCGTCAGTGATCAAACTGGCCGACAGCCCTTGTCATATGGTCATTGTTTGCTATGAAATAAAGAGCGACCGACGCTGCGGCGGGTCGCCCACCTCCCCATGAACCCCACGCCCCCCAGCCTCAAGGCGCGTGCCCTGCGGGCGCTGGCCCGGCGCGAGCATTCGCGCGCCGAGCTGGAGCGCAAGCTCGCGCCGCACGCCACCGAACCCGGCGAGCTGGCCCGCGTGCTGGACGAGCTCACGGCCAAGGGCTTCGTCAGCGAGCCCCGGGTGCTGGCCTCGGTGCTGCACCGGCGTGCGCCGCGCCTGGGGGCGGCGCGCATCCGCCAGGAGCTGCAGGCCAAGGGCCTGGCGCCCGAGTTGGTGCGCGAGGCCCTGGCCGAACTGCAGCCCAGCGAGCTGGCGCGCGCCACCGAGGTCTGGCGCAAGCGCTTCGGCACGGCGCCGCAAGACGCCACCGAGTGTGCGCGCCAGCAGCGGTTTCTGCTGACACGTGGTTTTGCGGCCGAGGTGGTGCGGCGGGTGCTGGCGGCAGCAGGCGCACGGCCTGGGCCGCAGGAGATGGAGGGCGCGGACTGACCGGTGGACGACGGACCTGACCACTGAGGGTGTGCCGGTGCGCACGGCCTTGAGCGCCGCGCGTGGGCTGCCCGCGGCCACCGGGCACGACCGCGGGGCCGATGGTGGCCGTGGCTGGCCTGGACTGGCGCCGCGGATTGTGGCGTGGGTGCAGACACACCCACGTTCAAAGGCCGGGCTTCAGAGGCCCAGCATCAGGCGCAGGTTCTGCACAGCGGCGCCGCTGGCGCCCTTGCCCAGGTTGTCGAGCCGGGCGATCAGCACCGCGTGGTGGTGATCGTCGTTGCCGAACACACGCAGCTCCATCCTGTTGCTGTCGTTCAGCGCCAGGGCGTCGAGCTTGCCGTTGTCGGTGGCCGGCTCCACACGGACCCAGCCGCCCTGGGCGGTACTGGGCGCATAGTGGCGTGCCAGGGCCGCGTGCAGGTCCGCCGCACGCGGGCGGCCAGGCAGGCTGTCCAGGTGCAGCGGCAACTGCACCAGCATGCCCTGGCGGAAGTTGCCGACCGAGGGCACGAACAGCGGCCGGCGCGTCAGGCCGGTGTACGCCATGATCTCGGGCAGGTGCTTGTGCGTCAGGCCCAGGGCATAGGTTTCGAACAGCGGGGCCTGGCCTTGCTCGTAGGCCTCGATCATGCTGCGCCCGCCGCCGGAGTAGCCGCTGACCGAGGGCAGCGCCAGCGGGAAGTCGGCCGGGATCAGGCCGGCGTCCACCAGCGGGCGGATCAGGGCGATGGCGCCGGTGGCGTAGCAGCCGGGGTTGGCCACGCGCTGGGCCTGGGCCACGGCCTCGCGCTGGCCCGCAGCCAGCTCGGGAAAGCCATAGACCCAGCCCGGCGCGGTGCGGTGCGCGGTGGAGGCATCGATGACCTTGGGTGCCCGGCCGCCGGCGGCGGCCAGGCCGTCGATCATGGCGACAGAATCGACGGCTGCGTCGTCGTGCAGGCACAACACCACTAGGTCCACCCCAGCCATGAGCTCGCGCTTGGCCTCAGGGTCCTTGCGCCGCTCGGGCGCGATGCTGACCACCTGCACTTCGGGCAGAAGGTCCAGGCGTTCGCGGATCTGCAGGCCGGTGGTGCCGGCTTCGCCGTCAATGAAAACTTTGGTCATGTGTGGGGCTTTCGTCAGCTTGGCGAATGCCACCGCGCTTGTAATTATGCATTACAGAGGCGGTTGCGCGTGCCACTTTGGTGCGTTGCAACATGATACAGTCATTGGTTGTCAAGCGCGCGGCCAAAGCAGGGCAATCGAACTTTGTTACCGGCCAACATCATTCACTCTTGAGAGAGACTTCATGAAGATTCACGAGTACCAAGGCAAGGAAATCTTGCGCCAGTTTGGTGTGCCTGTTCCCCGCGGGATCCCGGCGTTCACGGTTCAGGAGGCGGTCGAGGCTGCGCAAAAGCTCGGTGGCCCGGTGTGGGTGGTGAAAGCCCAGATCCACGCTGGTGGCCGTGGCAAGGGTGGTGGCGTGAAGGTGGCCAAGAGCATCGACGACGTGAAGCGTCTGGCCGGTGACATTCTGGGCATGCAGCTCAAGACCCACCAGACCGGCCCCGAAGGCCAGAAGGTGCGTCGCCTTTACATTGAAGACGGCGCCGACATCCAGAAAGAGTACTACGTGTCGGTCGTGACCGACCGCGCCACCCAGAAGGTGGCGTTCATTGCCTCCAGCGAAGGCGGCATGGACATCGAGGAAGTGGCGCACAGCACGCCCGAGAAGATCATCACTGAGTACATCGACCCGCTGACCGGTCTGGGCGATGCGCAAGCCAAGAAGATTTCTGATGCGATCGGCATCCCGGCCGACTCCACAGCCCAGGCTGTCGATGTGTTCCAGAAGCTCTACCGCTGCTACATGGAGACCGACGCCTCGCTGGTCGAGATCAACCCCCTGAACCGCGACGGCAAGGGCAACATCATCGCGCTGGACAGCAAGTTCAACTTCGACAGCAACGCGCTGTTCCGCCACCCCGAGATCGTTGCGCTGCGCGATCTCGACGAGGAAGATGCGGCCGAGGTCGAGGCCAGCAAGTTCGACCTGGCCTACATCAGCCTGGACGGCAACATCGGCTGCCTGGTCAACGGTGCCGGCCTGGCCATGGCCACCATGGACACCATCAAGCTGTACGGCGCCGAGCCGGCCAACTTCCTCGACGTGGGCGGCGGCGCCACCCCCGAGAAGGTGACCGAGGCCTTCAAGATCATGCTGAAGAACCCCAAGGTCAAGGCCATCATGGTCAACATCTTCGGCGGCATCATGCGCTGCGACACCATCGCCACCGGCGTGATCACGGCCTGCAAGGCGGTCAACCTGAGCGTGCCCCTGGTGGTGCGCATGAAGGGCACCAACGAAGAGCTGGGCAAGAAGATGCTGGCCGAATCCGGCCTGCCGATCATCAGCGCCGACACCATGGCCGAAGCGGCCCAACAAGTGGTTGCAGCCGTCAAGTAAGGAACACACGCCATGTCGATCTACATCAACAAGAACACCAAGGTCATCACCCAGGGCATCACGGGCAAGACCGGTCAGTTCCACACCGA
>CAZKDU010000236.1:0-3607 GCA_964551485.1 uncultured Burkholderiaceae bacterium | reverse complement strand
CGCCACCGACGACTACCTGCTGGGCCTGGACGGCGTCTACCCGCATGCCGACTACGTCACTGTCAACATCTCCAGCCCTAACACCAAGAACCTGCGCGCCCTGCAGAGCGACGACGCACTGGATGGCCTGCTCGGCGCCATCGCCACGCGCCGCGCCCAGCTCGCGCAGCAGCATGGCAAACAGGTGCCGGTGTTCGTGAAGATCGCGCCCGACCTCGACGAGGCCCAGGTGGCGGTGATCGCCGCCACCCTGCAGCGCCACCGCATGGACGGCGTGATCGCCACCAACACCACGCTGGCACGCGAGGCCGTGCAGGGCCTGCCCCACGCCGGCGAGGCCGGTGGCCTGAGCGGCGCCCCGGTGCTGGAGGCCAGCAACCGGGTGATCCGCCAGCTGCGCGCCGCACTCGGCCCAGGCTTCCCCATCATCGGCGTGGGCGGCATCCTGAGCGGGGCCGATGCAGTCTCCAAGCTCCAGGCCGGCGCCGACGTGGTGCAGATCTACACCGGCCTGATCTACAAAGGCCCGGCCCTGGTCAAGGAAGCCGCGCTCGCGCTCAAGGCGCACCGCGCGCGGCTCTGAGGCACCCGGTCGCCAAGGCCATGGGCACGCTCTGAGGCCCGGCGCGCCGCAGCCCCACCAGCTCCGCCCGCCAACCGGCCGCCAGGGCCTTCGCCTTCATGCCAGGCCAGCGGCGGCGTCGGGCCCGTGGCCATGGGTCCGACGCCAGGCCGTGCACCGGGCCAGACACCCGGCCGTTTTCTCTGGAGCATCAGAAAAATCCGGCTCCAGCCCTTGCCCTGTCTCACTGGTTTGCTATGGTTTCAATAGCAGATCGGCCACGTGCTCGCCAATGGCCAGCGCGCTGGTGAGGCCCGGCGACTCGATGCCGAACAGATTCACCAGCCCGGCCACGCCGTGCTGTGCCGGCCCGTCGATGCGGAAGTCCGGCGCCGGCTCGCCCGGCCCGTGGATCTTGGGCCGCACCCCGCTGTAGCCGGGCTGCAGCGCCCCGTCGGGCAGGGCCGGCCAGTAGCGCCGCACCTCGGCGTAGAACGCGTCGGCGCGCTGCGGCTGCACCGCCGCGTCGATGGCCTCGGGCCGGTCCACTGCCAGCCACTCCAGGTCGGGCCCGAAGCGCGCCTGGCCACTCAGGTCCAGCGTCAGGTGCACGCCCAGCCAGGCGTCCTGTGGCGCCGGGTAAACCAGGCGCGAGAACGGCGCGCGCCCGGCCAGGGTGAAGTAGCTGCCCTTGGCGAAATGCTCGCGCGGCACGTGGCGCGCGTCCAGCCCGCGCAGGCCCCGCGCCAGCGCACAGGCGTGCAGCGAGGCGGCGTTGACCACGCAACGTGCCTGCAAGTCCAGCGCGCCGGCCGCGCTGTCGGTGTGCAGGCGCAGGCCCTCTGCATTCACCGCGCCGCCCACCACACGGGTCCCCAGGGCCACCAGGCCGCCTGCCGCTTCCAGCTCGCCCTGCAGGGCGAGCATGGCGCCATGGCTGTCCACGATGCCGGTGCTGGGCGAGTGCAGCGCGGCCACGCAGCGCAGCGCCGGCTCCAGCGCCTGGGCCGCGGGCGCGTCCAGCCAGTCCACCGGCACGCCGTTGGCCCGGGCCCGCGCCTGCAGGGCCTGCAACGCGGGCAACTGCGTGGCCTCGGTCGCCACCACCAGCTTGCCGCAGCGTCGGTGCGCCACGCCATGGGCCTCGCACAGCGCGTACAGCAGGGCCTTGCCGCGCACACACAGCCGGGCCTTGAGCGAGCCCGGCGCGTAGTACAGCCCCGCATGGATGACCTCGCTGTTGCGCGCGCTGACGCCGCAGCCGATCTGCGCGGCTTGCTCCAGCACCAGCACCTCGCGCCCGACCCGGGCCAGGGCGCGCGCCACCGCCAGGCCGACGATGCCGGCCCCCACCACCACGCAGTCCACGCGCTCCATGGCCACCGGCTCAGAGCGCGCGCGGGTCGAGCGCGAGCAGGCCCTGCACCAGCCCCTGCAGGTGGGCCTGCAGGGGCGCGAAGCCGGCGTGCGGCGCCAGGGTCAACTCGTCCATGTAGAGCCGGCGGTTGATCTCCAGCTGCACGCTGTGACGCTGGCGCGCCGGGTCGCTGTGGCGGCGCACCAGCTCCACGCCCTTGTACGGGTGATTCAGGCTGACCTGGTAGCCCAGCGCCGCCAGGTGCTCGACGATCCACTGCGCCAGCGCCGGGCTGGCGCTGCGGTGGTCGCGCGTGCCGACCACGAAGTCGGCGTGCACCAGGCCCGGGAAATCGGTGGCGTGGCTGGCCGCCACCGCGGGCATGGAGTGGCAGTTCAGGTGCAGGCTGTGGCCGTGCCGCGCGTGGGCGGCGTCGATGGCGCGTGCCACGGCCGCGTGGTAGGGGCGCCAGCAGCGCTCGATGCGCGCCTGCACCTCGGCCACGCCCAGGCGGCGCTGGTAGATCGGCTGGCCCTCGTCGGTGCAGCGCCAGACCAGGCCCTTGCCCAGGCGCACCTTGGACAGCACCGCCGGGTCGCTGGCCACAGGGCCAGGCCAGGGGCCGTCGAGCAGGTCCACGTCGATCTCGGTGACGTCGCGGTTGGCGTCGAGGTAGCTGCGCGGGAAGTGCGCCTCGACCCAGGCCACGCCCAGCGCCGGCGCGAAGGCGTAGAGCTTTTCCACGTGCGTGTCTTCGGCGCGGCGCAGCGTGGCCAGGTCACAGGCGTGGCCGAAGTCGTCCGGGTAGTCGGTGCCACTGTGCGGGGAGTCCAGCACCAGCGGCGTGCGGCCGTCGATGACCGTGAGGGTGCGCATGGCGCGATTGTGGCGCAAGCCCGGCCGCGGCGGCAGCCGTGGCCGCTGGCCCCAGGCTCAGGCGTCGCCCGTGGGGGTCAGGTCGCCTGGATCGATCTCGGCCAGCAGCTGGCCCTGCCCCACCACCTCGCCCACGGCCACGTGCAGGGCCCGCAGGCGGCCGGCGCGCGGTGCGGCCAGCGTGTGGTAGAGCTTCATGGCCTCGAGCGTGAACAGGGCCTGGCCGGCCTCGACCTCGGCACCTGCGGCCACCAGGCACTCGCTCACGCGCCCGGGCAGGCCGGCACGCACGGCGCCGTCGTGCTCGGCCGCGCCCTGGCCGGCGGCGGCCAGCGCCAGGCCGTGCTGCGGCACGAACACCCGGGCCTCGCCCTCGCAACAGGCGAACCAGCGCCCGCCCGCCAGCGGCTGCACCCAGGCCTCGCGCCCCGCAGCCGCTGCACCAGCGTGGCCTGGATCCGCCGGGTCTGCCGGGGTGTGCAGCCACACCGGCCGGCCGCCGGTCTCCGTGGGCGCACCCGCACGGGCCTGGTGCCCGGGCTGGCCCTGCCACCAGGCCAAACCGTCGCGCTGCACCAGCCAGGCCGGGGCCAGGGGCTGGTCGGCCCCCAGGTCCTGGCCGCCGATCTCCAGGCGCGCGGCCGCGCCGTCCAGCCCGCAAGCGGCCGCCAGCCGGAAGCCCGGCACCCGCCCCCAGGCACCCGGCGCGGCCACCCTTTCGGCATGCGCGGCGACCCAGGCGGCGGCCGTGGCCAGCCACAGGCCCGGGTCGTCGGCCGGCAGGGCGTGGGTGTCGAGGAAACCGGTGCTCC
>CAZKDU010000235.1:0-3609 GCA_964551485.1 uncultured Burkholderiaceae bacterium | reverse complement strand
CCACGTCCTGCACCAGCAAGTCGCGCTGCACCTGCATGATGGCCGCGGGCGTGGGGCCGACAAACAGCATCACAAAATCATCGCGCGACTCGGCACCGGGCGACTCCTCTTCCTCGTCGAAATCAGCGTCATAAAACGTGACCTCGATCGCCGCGCCCTCCTGGGCCAGCTCATTGAGGCTCATGCACATCTCGTCCAGAGATTGGCGAAAGTCTTCATCCCCCGGGACGGTCCAGCACATCTGCAGCAGGTGCTCATGCGCGTCGAACTTGATGCCGGGCTCTTCCTCGTAGCTGCTCTGGGCGCCGTCGGCCAGCGACTTGGCGCCCGCGTATTGCCACAAGGGCTTGAGCGCGTCCTGAATCTGGGCAAAGCCCACGTCGGCGCGCAGGGGCACGTCACCATGAACATGGATTTCAAACGGAGCGTTATAGCGTGGCATGACGTGCTTTCAATCTGGTACCCGGAACCGGGCTTGAACCGGTACGCCGCCTTTCAGCAAGCGGCGGATTTTAAGTCCGCTGTGTCTACCCATTTCACCATCCGGGCCACCGGTCTATTGTGCGGCAATCTGCGCGGCCACTGGGCTGCCAAACCGATGTGGCAAACAGCCCCGTGCGCGCAAGGCGTCCGGGGCTGTGCCATGGAGCCGATTTTACTGCGGCCAAGCCCTTGTTCCTGGAACCGGGGCGCCTGTTGCAGGCGCCGCCCGATCACAGCACCGTGGCTTGGTCGGTGCGGGTTTCGCCGTGGTTGTCTTTCCAAGTAATCGTCACCTTGTCGCCCGCCTTGGCGCCGCGCAGCACGAATTGCAGGAACGGGTTTTTGGACACCGAAGGGCCCCACTCGGTGCTGAACGCGGGTTTGTCGTTGAGGGCCACCAGGACCTCCTGGATGTACCAGGCGGGGATGGCTTTGCCTGCCGCGTCCTTGCGCTGGCCGGACTCCATTTCGTGGCTCATGAGCACACGCACAGTGGCGCTGCCGTTGGCAGCCTGGGCGCGGATGCGCATCGGATCGGGCATGGTCGAGACTCCTGGAATGGGGGGCGTGCGGGAACCAGGCGACGCTCAGCCGCCACAGCCGCCGAGCGTGACCTTGACGTCCTTCTTGGTGTAGAGCACCCGGCCGTCGCTGAGCAGGGCCACGGCATAGACCAGGGACGACTCGGCCATCTTGCTGCGGGTGGAGAAGTTCGGCTCCACCGCCTCGGACACGTTGAACAGCGCCACCAGCGGCGACGGGTTCTTTTCCACCAGCAGCAGCAGCTGACGCACATTGGCCAAACCGGTGGTCACCGCAAGTGGCACCACCGCACCGTTCTCGGCGATTTCCGGGGCAGTCAGCGTGAGCTCCTTGCTTTCGCTCGGGGCCCCTTTGCCCAGCACCTTGAGCACCTCGGCCAGGCTCTTGGCCTCGAAGGCCGCAGGCCGGGCCTGGGCGGGCAGCGCCCACAGGCCGCTGGCGGCCAGCAGGCCCGCCACCACGGTGCTGTGGCGCAGCGTCTCTCGACGTGACAACATGGTCTGTACTCCTTGACGCAGGCGATGGTAGCCAGGCGGGCAGCCCCTGCCGCCCGGTGGATTCCCTGATCGCTGCACAACCCGCATTGTCGGCGCAGGCGCCCGACGTGCACCAGCAAGGGGCGCCAAGCCCCGTTCGCCCATGCGGGTTTGCCACGGGGTGTGCGGCCTCGTGGCTGGTGCATGATGCAGGCGTCCAGCCTTGACAGGGCTGAGGTGCTCGCTACAAAACTTGTAGCGCCCTGGAAACTGCGATATAGTCGCTCTTGCTATGGTTTGTATAGCAAATCAACACCCCGACCCAGCCCAAAACATCGAGGAGAACCGGACATGAGTTCGAAGGAAAACGCTGCCGTGAGCCAGTTGCTGGCGTTGCTGGAGTCGCGCTATGCATTGCGCGTGCTCTGGTCGCTCAAGGACGGCCACGCCCAGACGTTTCGCCTGTTGCAAGACAGTGTGGGCGGCATCACGCCCAACACGCTGAACACCCGCCTGAAAGAACTGCGCGAGGCCGGCCTGGTGGGCCACGGCAGCGAGGGCTACAGCCTGACGGCCGGTGGCACCGACCTGCTCAAGCGCCTGAACGACCTGCAGGCCTTCGCCGTCAAATGGGCCACGACCCAGGCCAAGAAAAAGGCTTGAAGCCGAAGGTCTGGCCCGCCCGCGCCCACCGCCACTCTGGCCAAGCCGCCCGCGTCACCCGGCCGGCACCATCGCCGCCAGGCCGGCACGGCCCGCTGGCATAATCTCCGCAATACAGCCCAGCCCTTCCCACCAGGGCCTGGGCTGCTCCTTTTTTCATAGCATCGAGGATTTTTCATGGAAACCACCGCCTCCGGCCTGCAATACCTGGACACCGTGATCGGCAGCGGCATCGAAGCCAGCGCTGGCCAGGACGTCAGCGTGCACTACACGGGCTGGCTCTACGTGAACGGCGTGCAGGGCGCCAAGTTCGACTCCAGCCGCGACCGCAACAGCCCGTTCGGTTTCTCGCTGGGCGCGGGCATGGTGATCCGCGGCTGGGACGAGGGCGTGGCCGGCATGAAGGTCGGCGGTCAGCGCACCCTGATCATCCCGCCCGAGCTCGGCTACGGTGCACGCGGCGCAGGTGGTGTGATCCCGCCCAACGCCACGCTGAAATTCGACGTCGAACTGCTGGGCGTGCGCTGAGCCCAGGTGCCCCGCAGGCCCCGCAATGAGCCGGCCACCAGCCGGCTTTTTTCCGCCTGGCGGCGCCCGCACGGGGCTTTTTTTGAGCTTCGCCCTTGAAATGGCAGCCCGCACCACCAAGTAACGCGCGCTGGCCATTGTGGCCCCGACGCGCCGAACCCGGCCGGCCCTCCCCTTTGACGTCAGAGAGACCATGTCCGACACCCCTCGCATCGACCCGTATCTGAACCCGGCCGCCGCCCTGGCCGCTGAAGCGGCTGCCGCGGCCTCGCCTGCTGCCGAGCCCCATCCCCCCGTCAGCGACGCCGAGGCCCTGGCCCAGGTGCAGGCCGAGCTGGCCACGCTCAAGGCCAAGAGCGCCGAGCTGGCTGACCAGTACCTGCGCGCGCAGGCCGACGTGCAGAACGCGCGCCGCCGCGCCGACGAAGAGGTGGCCAAGGCACGCAAGTTCGCGCTGGAGGGCTTTGCCGACAGCCTGCTGCCGGTGGCCGACAGCCTGGAGGCTGGCCTGGCCGTGCAGGACGCCACGCGCGAGCAGATCCGCGAGGGCGCCGAGGCCACACTGCGCCAGCTCAAGAGCGCGCTGGAGCGCAACAAGGTGCTGGAGATCAACCCGGCCGCTGGCACCCGCTTCGACCCGCACCAGCACCAGGCCATCAGCGTGGTCCCGCTGCCCCCAGAATCCACACAGGAAGCCAACACCGTGGTCACGGTGCTGCAAAAGGGCTACCTGATCGCCGAGCGCGTGCTGCGCCCTGCGCTGGTGACGGTCTCGGCCCCCAAATAAAGCTGTGTCCCGGACTTGAATCCAAACAGCTTATCCACAACTCATCAACATCTGAACCCTGAAAATCACGGAGCACACCATGGGAAAAATCATCGGCATTGACCTCGGCACCACCAACAGCTGCGTGTC
>CAZKDU010000234.1:2429-3648 GCA_964551485.1 uncultured Burkholderiaceae bacterium | reverse complement strand
CTACCCGGCCGTGATGTTCAGCCATGCGCGCTTCACCTACACCGAGGTGGCGGCCATCCTGGCCAACACACGCGGCCCCGAGGCCACGCGGCGCAAGGCCCTGGTGCCGCACCTGCTGAACCTGCACGACGTCTACCGTGCGTTGCTGGGGGCGCGCCAGCAGCGTGGGGCGGTGGACTTCGAGACCACCGAGACGCAGATCGTCTGCGACGAGAACGGCCGCATCGAGAAGATCGTGCCGCGCACGCGCAACGACGCCCACCGCCTGATCGAGGAGTGCATGCTCGCGGCCAACGTCTGCAGCGCCGACTTCATCGCCCAGGCCGAGCACCCGGGGCTGTTCCGCGTGCACGAGGGCCCCACGCCCGAGAAGAAGGACATCCTGCGCAACTACCTCAAGGCCATGGGCGTGGGCCTGTCCATCAGCGAGGAGCCGACGCCGGGTGAGTTCCAGAAGATCGCCGAGGCCACCAAGGAGCGGCCCGACTCCCAGCAGATCCACGCCATGCTGCTGCGCTCCATGCAGCAGGCCATCTACACGCCGATCAACAGCGGCCACTTCGGCCTGGCCTTCGAGGCCTACACCCACTTCACCAGTCCGATCCGGCGCTACCCCGACCTGCTGGTGCACCGCGTGATCAAGGCCATCCTGGCCAAGACCCGCTACCGGCTGCCGGCCCTGCCCACACCGGGCGAGGCGCACGCCAAGCTGGCCAAGCGCCTGGCCGCGCGCGTCAAGCCGCCTGAGCACAGGCTCGGTGCCAAGGGCAAGAAGCCCGCGCCGCACAGCCCCGAGGTGCAGGCCTGGGAGGCCGCCGGCCTGCACTGCAGCGCCAACGAGCGCCGTGCCGACGAGGCCAGCCGCGACGTCGAGGCCTGGCTCAAGTGCAAGTACATGCGCGAGCACCTGGGCGAGGAGTACAGCGGCGTGGTCACGGCCGCCACCACCTTTGGCATCTTTGTCACGCTTGACACCTTGTATGTCGAGGGCCTGGTGCACATCACCGAGCTCGGCGGCGAGTACTTCCGCTTCGACGAGGCGCGCCAGGAACTGCGCGGCGAGCGCACCGGCATCCGCTACGCCATCGGCACGCGTGTGCGGGTGCAGGTCAGCCGCGTCGACCTGGACGGCCGCAAGATCGACTTCCGACTGGTGCACGACCGCCTGGCGACTGGGGAGGAAGTGGCCGCGCGCGCGCTCAAGGACAAGGGCGCGGCC
>CAZKDU010000234.1:0-2419 GCA_964551485.1 uncultured Burkholderiaceae bacterium | reverse complement strand
GGGAGTGCCCACCAAGGCCGCGGACAAGCGCGCGGCGCGCAAGCAGGCCGGCGAGGCGCGCGGCGGCGACCGGGTGCCGCGCTCACCGATCCAGGCGCTGCAGGCGGCTGTGAAGAAGGCCGCGGCCAAGCAGAAGAAGTCGCGCAAGCCGCGCCGCTGACGCCGCAGCGGGGGCACCGCCCGCACGGCGGGGCTCCAGCGAGGTTCAGCCCGGCGGCGGCAGCCGCTGCGCCAACGCCCCCGCAGTCAGGGCCTGGCCGGCCGGCCAGGCGTCGGCCACGGCGCCATGGGTGTGGGCGGCGGCGCAGGCCGCCTCGAACGCCGGCAGGCCATCGGCCAGCCGCGCCCCGAGCAGACCGGCCAGCACGTCGCCGGTGCCGGCACTGGCCAGGCGTGCATTGCCGGTTGGGTTGACCACCGGGGTGCGCTGCGGTGCGGCCACCAGCGTGCCCGACCCCTTGAGCAGCACCACGGCGCCGCTGCGCGCGGCCAGTTCGCGCGCAGCGCGCAGCCGGTCGGCCTGCACCTCGGCGGTGCTGCAGCCGAGCAGGCGCGCGGCCTCCAGCGGGTGCGGGGTGAGCACCGTGGGCGCGCCGCGCGCCGTGCGTGCGCGCAGCAGGGTGAACAGGCTGGTGTCTGCGGCGAGCGCGTTGAGCGCGTCGGCGTCCAGCACCAGCTGGCGCGCCCGGCCCAGCACCGCGGGCAGCCAGGCCGCCACGGCATGGCCGCCGCCACAGCCGCAGACCACGCTGGCCTGGCCCCAGGCCAGCTGCGCCGGGGGCCTGAGCATGAGCTCGGGCTGGCCGGCGTCCAGGGCCATGGCGGCCGCGGGGTCGAGCAGGCCCACCAGCACCCGGCCGGCGCCGGCGTGCAGCGCGGCACGTGCCGCCAGCAGCGCGGCCCCGGCCATGCCGGGGGCGCCGCCGAGCACGGCCACGTCGCCATGGCTGCCCTTGTGGCTGGTGTGGGGCCGGGGGCGCGGCGCCGGCGGGCCGCCGAGCCAGGCGCTCGGGGGCTCGTCGGCAGCCACGCCCAGCGTGTCGAGCCAGACCTGGCCGGCGGCGTCGCGCCCGGCCGTGGTGAACAGCCCGGGCTTGAGCGTGAGCAGGCTCAGCGTGAACCGTGCCGCCGCCCCAGACGATGAATCAAAACAGGCTTCTGCCCTTGCCGATGCTGGTGAGTTTGCTATTGAATCAGTAGCAAATTGGGGTTGGCCAGTGTCTGTGGCCAGGCCCGAGGGCAGGTCCACGCAGAGCACTGGGGCCGCCATGTGCTGCAGGCGTGCCAGGTGCTCGGCCAGCAGCCCGGTGGGCGGGCGGCCCAGGCCACCCAGGCCCAGCAGGGCGTCGATGCAGAAGTCCGGCTGTTCGGGCGGTGCGCCGGCAAAGGCCAGGCCCGCGGCCTGGCAGCGCGCCAGGCTGGCGCGGGTGTCTGCGGGGCAGCGCGCGGAGTCGCCCAGCCAGGTGACGACTGGGGCCTTGCCCCAGCGCTGCAGGTGCAGCGCGGCCTCCAGGCCGTCGCCGCCGTTGTTGCCGGGGCCGCAGGCCACCCAGAGGGTGCGCGCATGGGGCGCCAGCGCCAGCGCCAGGCGGGCCACCGCCAGGCCGGCACGCTGCATCAGGGTGTGGGGTGGCAGGTCGGCGGCAGCGGCCGCCTCGATGCGGCGCGTGGTGGCCGCGTCGAACAGCGGCCAGGCGCGCTCGGGGCTCAGGCGCTGCATGCGGCGCAGGCGGGGCGCGCGGCTCAGCGCCGCTTCAGCCCCAGCCCCTCCATGCTCACGGCCGGGGTGTGGCCGGCCATCAGGTCGGCCAGGGCACGCGCGCTGCCGCAGGCCAGGGCCCAGCCGTTGACGCCGTGGCCCAGGTTGAGCCAGAGGCCGGGCAGGCCGCTGGTGCCGATGATGGGCGGGCCGTCGGGTGTCATGGGACTGGCGCCGCGCCACTCCTGGATGCCGCTGGAGAGCTGGGCCGCGCCCGGAAACCAGTCGTGCAGGATGCGGTAGAGCTTCTTCAGCGTGGCCGCGCGCTGGCCGTTGGAGGCGCGCCCGATCTCGGCGCTGCCGGCCACGCGCACCCGGTTGCCCAGGCGCGAGACCGTGACCTGGTGGCGCTCATCGAGCACGGTGCCGCGCGGTGCGTTGAGCATCTCGCGCACCGAGGCGCTGACCGAGTAGCCGTGCACTCCGACCACGCGCACCCGCACCCCGAGCGGGCGCAGCAGGGCGCTGGCGTCGGCGCCGGCGCAGACCACCACCTGGTCGAAGGCGCGCGGCGCCGCCACACCCGGCACCTGCACCGCCACGCCCTGACCGCTGCGCACCAGCTGCACCGGGCGGTTGAACTCGAAGCTGGCGCCCAGGCGCTGGGCCTCGTTCTTCAGCAGCAGGGCGAACTGGCGGCAGTTGCTGGCCTCGTCGTCG
>CAZKDU010000233.1:0-3661 GCA_964551485.1 uncultured Burkholderiaceae bacterium | reverse complement strand
CTGGTGCAGCTGCGACAGGCCGAAGCGCTCGGCGTGCTCGATCACCATCAGCGAGGCGTTGGGCACGTCCACCCCGACCTCGATCACCGTGGTGCTGACCAGCACCGCCAGCCGGCCTTCGGTGAAGGCGGCCATCACGGCCGTCTTCTCGGCCACCGGCATGCGCGAATGCAGCAGGCCCACGGACACGCCAGCCAGGGCCTGGCTCAGCTCGGCGTGGGTGGCGGTGGCGTTGTTCAGGTCAAGCGCCTCGCTCTCCTCAATCAGCGGGCAGACCCAGTAGACCTGGCGGCCCTGGGCCACCTGGGCCTGGATGCGCGCCACCACCTCGTCACGCCGGCTGTCGGCCACCAGCTTGGTGACGATGGGCGTGCGCCCGGGCGGCAGCTCGTCCAGGGTGGAGACGTCCAGGTCGGCGTAGTAGCTCATGGCCAGGGTGCGCGGGATCGGCGTGGCGCTCATCATCAGCAGGTGCGGCTCCTGCTGGGCCGTGCCCTCCCCCATGTGGGCTGGGGCCGGGGTCAGGCCATCGGTCGCCTCCGGCGCCGGGCCGGCCTTGTCGCGCAGCGCCAGCCGCTGCGCCACGCCGAAGCGGTGCTGCTCGTCGATCAGGGCCAGCGCCAGCCGCGCGAAGCGCACCTGCTCCTGGATCACCGCATGGGTGCCCACCACCAGCGTCGCCTCGCCGCTCTCGATGCGCGCCAGCATGTCGGCGCGCTCGCGCTTCTTCTGGCTGCCAGTCAGCCAGGCCACCGTCACCCCCAGCGGCGTGAGCCAGCCCACCAGCTTGGCCAAGTGCTGGTCGGCCAGGATCTCGGTGGGCGCCATCAGCGCGCACTGCCAGCCGGCGTCCACCGCCACGGCCGCGGCCAGCGCCGCCACCACCGTCTTGCCCGAGCCCACGTCACCCTGCAGCAGGCGGTGCATGGGCACGGGCCTGGCCAGGTCGCGCGCGATCTCCTCGGCCACGCGGCGCTGGGCCCCGGTCAGGGCAAACGGCAGCCGCGCCAGCAGGCGCTCGTGCAGGCCGCCGGGCCGGGCGGTGAGCACGGGCGCGCGCAGGTGGTCACGCTCGCGCTTGGCCTGCAGCTGCGACAGCTGCTGCGCCAGCAGCTCCTCGGCCTTCAGCCGCTGCCAGGCCGGGTGGCTGCGGTCCTCCAGCGTGGCCAGGGCCGTGCCGGGCGCCGGGTGGTGCAAAAATGAGAGCGCCTCCCTCAAGCCCCACAAGGGCTGGCGGCCATTTTGGCTGTGAAGTTCGGGCGGCAGCGTGTCGCTCAGGTCGGCGCGCGCCAGGCCACTGGCCACCGCGCGGCGCAGGTAGGCCTGGGGCAGGCCGGCCACCGTGGGGTAGACCGGGGTCAGCGCCGTGGGCAGTTCGCCGCCGGCGGCCTTGACCACCGGGTGCAGCAGGGTGCGGCCCAGAAAACCGCCGCGCACCTCGCCGCGCGCGCGGATGCGTGCGCCCACCGCCAGTGCCTTCTGCTGCGAAGGGTAGAAATTGAAGAAGCGCAGCGTGGCCTGGTCGGAGCCGTCGTCCACCGTGACCAGCAGCTGGCGGCGCGGGCGGAACGTGACCTCGCAGGCCGTGACCGTGGCCTCGAACTGCGCCACCTCGCCGTCGCGCACCTCGGCCAGACGCTGCAGCCGGGTCTCGTCCTCGTAGCGCAGCGGCAGGTGCAGGGCCAGGTCGATGTCGCGCAGCAGGCCGAGCTTGCGCAGCGCCTTCTGCGGGGCCGACAGCGGCGCGGCCTTGGGCGGCGGCGCTTGCAGTTCGCGCCCGGTTGCCTTGGTCTTGCGTGCCGCCATGGGTGCATTCTGCCCGGCCCACACTGTCGCCCGAGGCCCGGCGCTGCGGCCCACGCCGCACCGCACCCGGTGCGTGCCCAGTTCACACGCCATGGCATGGGACAATCTCGGGGTTGGTGCCGGCCCATGGGCCGGCACCCGTTTTTTGTCCCGCCTTCACCCGGGCCTGTTCCGCCCGACCGCCCATGCCCGACTTCAGCCTCAGCGACTTCGACTTCTCGCTGCCCCCCGACCTCATTGCCCAGCATCCGGCGCCCGAGCGCAGCGCCTCGCGCTTGCTCGACGGCCGCGCCAGCCCGCCGGTGGACCGCGTGTTCCACACCCTGCCCGGGCTGCTGGCGCCGGGCGACCTGCTGGTGTTCAACGACACCCAGGTCATCAAGGCCCGGCTGTTCGGCGAGAAGGCCACGGGCGGCAAGGTCGAGCTGCTGGTCGAGCGCGTGCTGCCCAACCACGAGGTGGTGGCGCACATGAAGGTCAGCAAGAAGCCGCCGCTGGGCAGCACGCTGTACATGGCCGGGGGCACCCGCGCCGGCGGCTTCCGCGCCGAGCTGCTGGGGCGCTGGCCCGACGCCCAGGGCGCGCTGTTCCACCTGCGCTTTGACGGCGAGCCGCACGCGCTGATGGCGCGCCACGGCCACGTGCCGCTGCCGCCCTACATCACCCACGCCGACTCGGCCGAGGACGAACAGCGCTACCAGACCGTGTTCGCGCGCGTGCCCGGCGCGGTGGCCGCGCCCACCGCGGCCCTGCATTTCGACGCCGCGCTGCTGGACGCGCTGGCCGCGCGCGGGGTGCAGCGCGCCAGCGTCACCCTGCACGTGGGCGCCGGCACCTTCCAGCCGGTGAAGACCGAGAACATCGCCGAGCACACCATGCACAGCGAGTGGTACCAGGTGCCCGAGGCCACGCAGCAGGCCATTGCCGACTGCCGCGCGCGCGGCGGCCGCGTGGTGGCCGTGGGCACGACCACGGTGCGCACCCTCGAATCCTGGGCGCGCAGCGGCCAGGCCTCGGGCGACACCGCGATCTTCATCACCCCGGGCTTCGCGTTCCAGGTGGTGGACACCCTGGTGACCAACTTCCACCTGCCCAAAAGCACGCTGATGATGCTGGTCAGCGCCCTGGCCGGCCACGCCCACGTGATGGCGCTGTACCAGCACGCGATCGCGCAGCGCTACCGCTTCTTCAGCTACGGCGACGCCATGCTGCTGCAGCGCCAGCCCTGAACCGGGCCATGCCCGCCCTGCGCGGGGCAGGGGTTCTAGAGCCGACACCCCAGCTTTTTTACATTTGGAGCGAGATTCCCGATGGACAAGCCCGGGTTTTCCGCGACAATGCGCGCACTTCACGTTGTTTGCGCTTCGGTTCCCGCCTTCTTAGACCATGAAAATTGCTCTGCGCCTGTTCGCCGGTTTCCTTGTTGTGCTGAGCGTCAGTGTGGTCGCCGCCTGGGCCTGGGACCAGTCGGACGCCCGCCACGCCGAGGCCGACCTGCCCGCCGCGGCCGGCCCCACGCTGAGCCGCTAAGCCCCCACCCGGGGCCGGCGTGCGCCCCGCTGGCCAACCGCCCCGCGCCACGCCCCCTGCCATGCTGCACTTCGACCTGCTTTCCACCGACCCGGGCAGCCACGCCCGGCGCGGCCGCCTGACCCTCAACCACGGTGTGGTCGAGACGCCGATCTTCATGCCGGTGGGCACCTACGGCACGGTCAAGGGCGTGATGCCGCGCAGCCTGGAAGAGATGGGCGCCCAGATCATTCTGGGCAACACCTTCCACCTGTGGATGCGCCCGGGCCTGTCCACGACGAGGACCGGCATGGATAGATCGACGGCCATTTAGTCCTGCTCCATC
>CAZKDU010000232.1:0-3691 GCA_964551485.1 uncultured Burkholderiaceae bacterium | reverse complement strand
GCCAGTTCTCGCGCGCGCTGTGGCTCACCCATTTGCTGATGCGGTGCGTCATGCGCGGGGCGCAGGCCACCAGCACCCAGTGGGTGGCTGGTTCGGCCCCGGGGGCTGCGCCCGGGGCCATGGGCGCGAGGTGCTGCAGCGCGAAGTCGGCGTCGTCAACGTACACGATGATGTGGTCCATGGTTGGCTCCTGTGGTGTGTGAAGGGGTGAGTCGGTGCGCTCAGGCAGCATGGCGCGCCGGCGGCAGGGGGTCGTTGTGGTCGTCGTTGGGGGCGGCGCGGCGGTTGTGCCACCAGCCCGCGCCAAGTACGCCGGCCACGGCCAGTGTGTAGGTGGCCCAGCGCGCGGCGGTGTGCAGGGCCTGCGGCGGGTCGAACACGGCGTCCAGCAGCGGCTCGGCCACGACCATCTTGGCGGCGGTGAAGGCCAGCACGGCGGCGCCGAGCTGGATGATGGCGGGGAAGCGCTGCACCAGGCGCAGCACCACCGAGCTGCCGAACACCACGATGGGCACGCTGATCAGCAGGCCCAGCACCACCAGGTCGAAGGCGCCGTGCGCCGCACCGGCCACGCCCAGCACGTTGTCGATGCCCATCAGGGCGTCGGCCACCACGATGGTCTTCATGGCACCCCAGAAGGTGCTGGCGACCGGGCCGTCGTGCTCGTCGGACCCCTGGTCGGCCAGCAGCTTGTAGGCGATCCACAGCAGGCCCAGGCCACCGGCCAGCATCAGGCCGGGCAGCTTGAGCAGCCAGACCACGCCCAGGGTCATGACGGAGCGCACGGCGATGGCGCCCACGGTGCCCCAGACAATGGCTTTTTTCTGCAGGTGGGCCGGCAGGCTGCGCGCGGCCAGGGCGATCACGATGGCGTTGTCGCCAGCGAGCACCAGGTCAATGAGAACAATGGCCAGCAGGGCCGACCACCAGGCGGTGGACAAGAATTCCATGACAAATCTCCGAGTTGCATCTAACAACAACCAGAGACAGGTGGATCGCGGGAGGCGAGTGATGGCCGGGATCACAAGCACGCTTCGACCGAGCCTGTCTCAGGCTCTTTGTCGAAGGTCTTGCTCGGCATGGAGTCATGCGAAATGTGCCCAACCAAGCCGGAAGATGTGCTTCGTATTGACGACTTGGCCGTGACGGACTACCACGTGCCTCGATGGGCACCTCCTCGTGTGGCGGGCCGCGGGAGCTACTCCCCTTCGGTGAAGTGATTAGAGCACAGATCGCTCCGGCTGTCGTGCGGCAACCGCTTATCATCGGCGCCCGATGGCCGCAATCCACATCCTCGACATCGAAGCCGCCATCAACTTCTGGCGCGCGCGCTGCCCCTCGCCCGACGGCGTGACGCTGGCGCCCGAGCTGCGCGCCCTGGCCGAGGTCTATGCGCTCATGGTGTTCCACCACGAGGACGAAGCCGACGAGGCCAGCATGCCGGCGGCGGCGCGCGCGGCCTGGCTGGCCTGGTACGAGACCACGCCCGACACACCCTGCATCGCCATCTGCTCCACCAGCCAGGGCGACGCCACCTGCAAGGGTTGCGGTCGCAGCTTCGACGAGGTCCAGCACTGGCCGGCCATGAGCCCGGCCGAGAAGCGCCAGACCTGGCGCCGCATCACGCACCTGGGCGAGGCCTGGCGCTTCAACCGCTACGCCGAGCGCGCCGCCGAACGCCAGGACACGGCGGAGGCTCTCCCCATGCCCGAGGCCAGCCTGGCACCCGAGGCCACGCCCGTCCCATCCACGCCGCCGGTCTGAGTCTTTTGGGCCACCAGCCCTTGCCAGATGTCGCTGGGCTGCTATGCTTTTCGCAGCAATCCAGGGTGGCGCCGACTGGCGGCGACCCTGGCCTGTTCTGCCCATGCTGCGCCTGACCCAAGCCCCCGACATCGCCCTGGCCACGCTCTGGGCTGACTTGCTGTGCGAGGCCGGCTACCCGGCCTCGGTGCAGCGCCAGCACCTGGTGGCGGCGGCCGGCCAGCTGCCGCCCGACCAGTGCCTGCCCGAGGTCTGGCTGCGCTTCGAGGAGCACGCCGGCCCGGCCCGTGCCCTGCTGGACGCGCTGCAGCGGCTGCCGCAACGGCGCTGGCTCTGTGCCTGCGGCGAGCAGGTCGAGGGCGGCTTCGAGCAGTGCTGGCAGTGCGGCCGGCTCATGCCACTGCCCTGAGGAGGCACCTGCTCGGCCGCTGTGCCCGGCGCGTGGTCGGCAGGGCGGGTGTGGGCTGCGCTGGAGTGGGTCGTGGCCAGTGGCACCGCAGGCACTGCGTGGCGCGGCTGGTGCCTGGGCCTGCGTGGACAGCACCCTGAGACCGGGCGCCTGCCCCGGCGCGGTCCGGGGTCAGCGCCGGGGTGCGTCTGCGGAACGGCGTTCTTCAGGGGGCGGGGCGCAGGCGCCTGCCGCGGCGCTCATTTCCAGCGCTGGCACTCCAGGTCCACGGTGTGGCTGCCGTTGCTCAGCATGAGCGCGCCGTCCTGCACCGTGGCCTGCAGCTGCATGCTGCGCTCGGCCAGCGCGCCCAGGGCCTGGGCGGCGCTGCTGGGCACGCGCCAGACCTGCAGCTTGTCGAGCCGGGTGAGCTTGCCCTCGATGCCGCGCCACCAGACCTCGGCGGCGTGCGAGAAGGCGTAGACCACCACCTGGTCGGCCTTGGCGCAGGCCTTGGCCAGGGGCTTGTCTTCGGGTTGGCCGACCTCGGCCCAGAGCCGGGTGGCGCCGGTGAAGTCGCGCAGCCAGACGTCGGGCTCGTTGGGGTCGGACAGTCCGGCGCCGAAGGCCAGCGTGCCGTCGCCGCCGCACAGGTCCTGCAGCTGGTGGGCCTGCAGCGCCAGCGCCAGCAGCCGCACCATCATGCGCTCGTCGGTCTCGCTCGGGTGGCGGGCCAGCGTCAGGCTGTGGTCGGCGTAGTAGCCGTGGTCGATGTCGGCGATCGACAGCTGGGCTTTGAAGACGGTGGATTTGAGGGCCATGGCAAACAATGGTGCCGCGGCGGCGCCGGGCCTGCCGCAGGGGCGGGCCGGTGCGGCGGCACTTTCAGGGCAGGGTCAGACGCGGCGCGCCAGGGCGACGGCCTGGCCCACGTAGGTGGCGGGCGTGAGCGCCAGCAGGCGCTGTTTCTCGGCGTCGGGGATCTCCAGCGAGCGGACCAGCGCGTGCAGGTCGGCCGCGGCCACGGTCTTGCCGCGCGTGACCTCCTTGAGCTTTTCGTAGGCGCCCTGCACGCCGAAGCGGCGCATCACGGTCTGGATCGGCTCGGCCAGCACTTCCCAGGCGGCGTCGAGGTCGGCGTCCAGGGCCTCGCGGTTGAGTTCGAGCTTGTTCAGGCCGGTCATCAGTGAGGCGTAGGCCAGGGTGGTGTAGCCCAGGCCCACGCCGATGTTACGCAGCACCGTGCTGTCGGTCAGGTCGCGCTGCCAGCGCGAGATCGGCAGCTTCTCGCTCAGGTGCTTGAGCACGGCGTTGGCCAGGCCCAGGTTGCCCTCGGCGTTCTCGAAGTCGATCGGGTTGACCTTGTGCGGCATGGTCGAGGAGCCGATCTCGCCGGCCTTCAGGCGCTGCTTGAAGTAGCCCAGGCTGACGTAGCCCCAGATGTCGCGTGCCAGGTCGATCAGGATGGTGTTGGTGCGCGCCACGGCGTCGAACAGCTCGGCCATGTAGTCGTGCGGCTCGATCTGGATGCTGTAGGGC
>CAZKDU010000231.1:0-3699 GCA_964551485.1 uncultured Burkholderiaceae bacterium | reverse complement strand
ACGTCGCTCTTGAATGGGGACTCGAACAGCTTGTCCCAGTTCTTCAGGTAGGTCAGCACCGGGATGGTCTGCGTGGTCAGCTTGTGCATGCCGGGGCCGAACACGTCGGCGACCTGGCCTTCGTTGACGAACACCGCCATCTGCGACTCACGCACCGTGAGCGAGGCGCCGTACTGGATCTCCATGTCGGCCATGGGGAAACGCCAGGCCAGGGTGCCGTCGCCGTCCTCGGTCCACTGGATGATGTCTATGAACTGTTTCTTGATGAAGTCCATCAGTCCCATGCGCGCCTCCAATCGGTGATGCGCCGCATCATAAGTCGCACCCCGGCGCGGCGGCCACCTCATTCAATAGCGCCTATCAATGGCTTAGGCAGTTTCAATTGGGCATAACAATTGAAACTGACTACCATTCAACCCATGTCGATTGAAAACATCAATTCAGCAGCCATTCCCACCGACCCCCTGCCCAAGGAGCCCACGATGAGCACCCGCCAACGCCCCGACATCAAGACCCTGGCCAACCTCGAAGCCGCGTTCGCCGGCGAGTCCATGGCCCACATCAAGTACCGCTATTTCGCCAAGCTGGCGCGCGAGGCCGGTGACGAGGCCACGGCCCGCACCTTCGAGGAAACCGCCGACCAGGAGGTGATGCACGCCTTCGGCCACTTGGACCTGCTTTACCCCAGGGCCGAGCTGACACCGGCCCGGGCCCTGCAGATCGCCATCGACGGCGAGACCTACGAGTACACCGAGATGTACCCGGGCTTCCGCCGGACCGCCGAGGCCGAGGGCCATGCCGCCGCCGTGGCCGAGATCGACGAGCAGATCGCCGAGAGCCGCGAGCACGCCGCGCTGTTCCGCGCCACGCTGGAGAAAGCCCAGAAGCGCTTTGCCGCGCTGGCCCGCGTGGAAGAGCGCCACGCCCAGCACTACCAAAACCGGCTCGACCAGGTCAAGCAAGCGGCCTGAGGCCGCGCCACTACACCGCCGCGCCGGGCTGGGGAATACTCGCCCGCACACCACGGCGGTCGCCGGCCACCTGGCAAGCCCCACCATCCATTGCATTGAACAGAACGGAGTCCCCATGAAAACCTACCTCTGCATCGTTTGCGGTTTTGTCTACGACGAGGCCGCTGGCCGCCCCGAAGACGGCATCGCCCCCGGCACCGCCTGGGCCGACGTGCCGGCCAGCTGGGCCTGCCCGGACTGTGGCGTGGCCAAGGCCGACTTCGAGGTCGTCGAGATCTGAGGCCGCTCCCGCCAGCCCCCTTTCCCGTCATCCGGAGACCGCCATGGCCAACGCCATACGCCACCACCTGCCCACGCTGCAAAAGACCGCCAGCGACCGCCTGGTGCACATCCCCGCCAACGTGGCCTGCGCCGTCACTGGCGAACTGGTGGCCGCGCTGACGCTGAGCCTGCAGGAACCCACGGTCCAGGCCTTCGCTCTCTTCACACATGAGAGGCTGTGGAAACAGGCTGGGCCGCGCGGTGCGGTGGCCTCAGCACGCCCCAGCCTGGTGGGGGTGGCATGAGCGCGCCCTTGGTGGTGGTGGGCTCCGGTCTGGCGGGCTGGACCACGGTGCGCGAATTCCGCCGGCTCGACCCTCAGAGCCCGGTGCGGCTGGTTACGGCCGACCGCGGAGACTTCTATGCCAAACCCAGCCTGTCCAATGCCTTTTCTCAAGGACGGGGGCCAGAACAGCTGGTGACCACCAGTGCCACCAAGATGGCCGAAAGCCTGAATGTCATGCTGCACGCAGGGACCCGGGTCGAGGCCATCGACGCGGCCACTCAGCGGTTGCACACCAACCAGGGTGAGCTGGTCTACAGTCAGCTGGTGCTGGCCACCGGCGCACAGGCCATCCAGGTGCCAGTGGCCGGCAACGCGGCGCACCGGGTGCGTTCGGTCAATTCGCTGGCGGACTTCGCCGCCCTGCACCCGCTGCTGACCGACGCCCAGGGCCAGCCGCTGCGCGGGCGGCGCGTGCTGGTCATGGGCGCCGGTCTGATCGGTTGCGAGTTTGCCAACGACCTGGTCCAGGCCGGCCTGCAGCTCGATTTGGTGGACCCCGGCGAGCGCGCCCTGTCCGCGCTGCTGCCGGCCGAGGCCAGTGCCCAGCTGCAAGCCGCACTGCAAGCCCTGGGGGTGCGCTGGCACCTGGGCACCACCGTGCAGACCCTGGCGCAACCGGTGGATCAGGACACATTGCTGGCCACTCTGGCCAATGGCGAGCGCCTGCAGGCCGACGTGGTACTGAGTGCCGTGGGCCTGCGCGCCGACACCCGGCTGGCGCGGGCCGCCGGCCTGGCTTGTGACCGCGGCATCGTGGTAGACCACTCGCTGCAGACCAGCCAGCCCGGGATTTACGCTTTGGGCGACGCAGTGCAGTACGCGAGCGCGGATCAACGCGCGCTGCCTTTCGTGATGCCCATCATGCACGCAGCCAAAACCCTGGCCGCCGTGCTGACCGGCCAGCCGGCCGTGCTGCGTTTTCCGCCCATGCCGGTGGCCGTGAAAACCCCAGCCCTGCCGCTGGTCATCGCCGCCCCACCCCCAGGCAGTCCGGGACGCTGGCAGGCCGACCCGGAGAGCCCGCAGGCCTGGCACTGGCGCGACACCACTGGCCGCCTGCTGGGCTTTGCGCTGGCCGGGGCCGCCACTGCGCGGCGCACCCAACTGACACAGGCCCTGGCGGGCTGAAGCCCGAGAGCCGGCCGCTGGCGGTGTACGCAAATCCACCAACCCGGACGCGGCCTGACCCAAGCCTACAATGCCTCTCCCCCGACCAGTGCCGCCCCATCCGGGTGGCCTGGCCCGGGCCGGCTCGACGGGAGCCGGCCCCGAACCCGTTGGAGACCATTGAATGCCAGCCCTGACCCCTGTCAACCAACAAGAAAAGCGTGCCGAACTGCGCCGCGCCGCACTCGAATACCACGAGTTCCCGACCCCCGGCAAGGTGGCCATCGCCGCCACCAAGCAACTGGTCAACCAGCACGACCTGGCCCTGGCCTACTCGCCGGGTGTGGCTGCACCGTGTGAAGAAATCGTCAAGGACCCGAACAACGCGTTCAAGTACACCAGCCGCGGCAACCTGGTGGCCGTGATCAGCAACGGCACGGCGGTGCTGGGCCTGGGTGACATCGGCCCGCTGGCAGCCAAACCCGTGATGGAAGGCAAGGGCGTGCTGTTCAAGAAGTTCGCCGGCATCGATGTGTTCGACATCGAGGTCAACGAGAAGCACGACCTCGACAAGCTGGTGGACATCATCGCCGCGCTGGAGCCGACCTTCGGCGGCATCAACCTCGAGGACATCAAGGCACCGGACTGCTTCTACGTGGAGCGCAAGCTGCGCGAGCGCATGAAGATCCCGGTCTTCCACGACGACCAGCACGGCACGGCCATCGTGGTCGGCGCCGCCATCCTGAATGGCCTCAAGGTGGTCGGCAAAGACCTGAAAAAGGTCAAGCTCGTGACCTCGGGCGCGGGGGCCGCGGCCCTGGCCTGCCTGAGCCTGCTGGTCAAGCTCGGCATTCCGCGCGAAAACATTTTCGTGACCGACCTGGCCGGGGTGGTCTACGAGGGCCGCACCGAGCTGATGGACGAGGACAAGGCACAGTTCGCGCAGAAGACCTCGGCGCGCAGCCTGGCCGAGGTGATCGATGGCGCCGACGTGTTCCTGGGCCTGTCGGCCGG
>CAZKDU010000230.1:0-3711 GCA_964551485.1 uncultured Burkholderiaceae bacterium | reverse complement strand
TTCGAGGGCTCGTCGCTGGAGACCATCAAGCACATGGTGGCCGCCGGCATGGGCGTGACCCTGGTGCCGCGTCTGAGCGTGCCGCGCGAGGCGCTCAACGGCAAGGGCCGGCGCAAGCGCGACGAGGACGCCTACATCAAGTACCTGCCGCTGGCCGACGAACACGGCGCCGCCCCGCCCACGCGCCGCGTGGTGCTGGCCTGGCGCCGCAGCTTCACGCGCTACGAGGCCATCGCCGCGCTGCGCAACGCCATCTACGCCTGCGAGCTGCCGGGTGTGCGCCGCCTCTCCTGAGGCCCCCGCTCCCAGGGTCGGGCGCGCGCGGGCGGCCCTGCGGCTCTGCTACTCTTGCCCCCACTGGTCCTGAAAGGAATCGCGTCCCATGTCTCTGGCCTCCCTGGCCCAAGCCGGCATCCTGGCGCCGGTGCCTGCGCAAGCCCGTTTCCTGCTGTTCTCCCTGGCGCCCGCGGCCGGGCCCGGCGCGCTGCACGCCGCGCTGGCGCGGCTGGCGGCCCTGGCCGACGGCTCGGCGGTGGTGGTCGGGCTGGGGCCGCCGCTGGTGGCCGCGCTCGGTGCCGAAGTGCCCGGTCTGCACGACTTCCCGGCCCTGCAGGGCCCCGAGGTGCGGGTGCCGTCCACCCCGACCGCGCTGTGCGTCTGGCTGCGCGGCGACGACCGCGGCGAATTGCTGCAGGCCACGCGCCGGCTCGGCCAGGCCCTGGCCCCGGCCCTGCACCTGGACCGCGTGATCGAGGCGTTCCGCCATGGCCGTGGGCCCAACGGCCACGGCCGCGACCTGACCGGCTACGAGGACGGCACCGAAAACCCCGAGGGCGACGCCGCCCTGGCCGCGGCCCTGGTGCAGGGCGCCGGCCCGGGCCGCGACGGCGCCAGCTTCCTGGCGCTGCAGCAGTGGCTGCACGACCTCGACGCCTTTGACGCCCTGGCGCCCGAGGCGCAGGATCTGCACATCGGCCGGCGCCGCAGCGACAACGAGGAACTCGACGACGCGCCGCCCTCGGCCCACGTGAAGCGCACCGCGCAGGAAGACTTCGAGCCCGAGGCCTTCGTGCTGCGCCGCTCCATGCCTTGGGCTCAGCACAGCCCCGGTGGTGGCCAGGCCGGCCTGGTGTTCCTGGCCTTCGGCCGCTCGTTCGACGCCTTCGAGGCGCAGTTGCGCCGCATGCTGGGCCTGGACGACGGCATCACCGATGCCCTGTTCGGCTTCACCCGGCCGGTCACGGGCGCGCACTTCTGGTGCCCGCCGCGGCGCGACGGCCGGCTCGACCTGAGCGCCCTGGGCGCCTGAGGAGCGGGCATGAGGTGGCTGCCCGGCTGGCACGACGCACTCGACCTGATCCGCTGGGACCGGCCGGCGGGCTGGCTGCTGTTGCTCTGGCCCACGCTGAGCGCGCTGTGGGTTGCCGCCAGTGGTTTCCCTGGCTGGCACCTGCTGGCGGTGTTCACCCTGGGCACCATCCTCATGCGCAGCGCCGGCTGCTGCGTCAACGACGTGGCCGACCGCGACTTCGACCGCCATGTCCAGCGCACCGCCAGGCGCCCGGTCACGCGCGGTGCGGTCACCGTGGCCCAGGCCCTGGTGCTGGGGGCGCTGCTGGCGCTGGCGGCCTTCGCCCTGGTGCTGACCACCAACACGCCCACGGTGATCTGGTCGTTCGCGGCCCTGCTGGTGACCCTGGTCTACCCGTTCGCCAAGCGCTTCGTGGCCATGCCGCAGGCGGTGCTGGGCGTGGCCTTTAGCTTCGGCATCCTGATGGCCTTCGCGGCCGTGCAGTCGCGTGTGCCCGGCGTGGCCTGGGCGCTGCTGCTGGGCAACCTGCTGTGGGTGCTGGCCTACGACACCGAGTACGCCATGGTGGACCGCGACGACGACCTGAAGATCGGCATCCAGACCTCGGCCATCACCCTGGGCCGCTGGGACGTGCCAGTGGTCCTGCTGTGTTACCTGGGTTTCCTGCTGATCTGGGCACTGGCCCTTGCTGGGCGTGGCCTGGGCGCTCCTTTTTATGTAGCACTTGGGCTGGCCGCGCTGCAGGTGGCCTGGCACGCCACGCTGATCCGCACGCGCAGCCGCGAGGGCTGCTTCCGCGCTTTCCGCCTGAACCACTGGCTCGGCGCCACACTGTTCGCCGGCATCGTGGGGGCCTACCTGCTCAAGTAGCCGGGGCATCGCCCGGCCCCCATGAAAAAAGCCGCCCGCAGGCGGCTTTTTTCATGGGGGCCGGTGGCCTCAGACAGCGGCCTTGTGGGCCTTGGCGCGCTTGGCCTTGGCGCTGTGCTTCTTCTTGTCCTTCTTCACGTGGCCGGTCTTGGCCACGGCGGAGGTGGAGACCAGGGCCAGGGGGGCGGCCAGCAGCGCGGCGCTGAGCAGGGCGGTCAGGAGCTTATTCATGGTGATGCTTTCGGGATGAGGTGGCGGTGTTGTATGGGTTTTTGGGGGCGTGCCCTCCAGTGCCGCGGGCGCAGGGCCCGCGGCACCGGTGCGGAGTTATAGCACGCCGAATTCGTCGCCCAGCGCGTGGGCGCGCCGGCGCGCGGCCTGCATGGCCTCGATGAACTGCGGGCCCACCTGCGCCTGCGCCAGGTGGGTCAGCGCCGCATGGGTGGTGCCGCCCTTGGAGGTGACGCGCTCGCGCAGCACGGCCGGTGGTTCGCCGGCGTCGCGCGCCAGCGTGGCCGCGCCGACGAAGGTGCCCACGGCGAGGGCCTGGGCCTGGCTGGCCGGCAGGCCCATGGCCACGCCGGCCTCGGTCATGGCTTCGATGAAATAGAACACATAGGCCGGGCCCGAGCCGGACAGCGCGGTCACGGCGTCGAGCTGGGGCTCTTCGGCCACCCACTCCAGCGCGCCGGTGGGGCGCACCACCGCCTCGACCCGGGTGCGGTCGTCGGTGCTCACGGCGGCGCGCGCGAACAGGCCGGTCATGCCCAGGCCGACCAGGGCCGGGGTGTTGGGCATGGCGCGCACCACGCGCTCGCTGCCCAGCCAGCGCGCGATGCTGTCGCTGCGGATGCCGGCGGCCACGCTCAGGTGCAGGGCGGCACTGGTGTGCGGGGCCGCGGCCAGGGCGGCGTCGCGGAAGGTCTGGGGCTTGACGGCCCAGACCACCAGGCTGGCGCCGGTCAGGCCCGGGCCGGGCGCGGCCGAGGCCTCGATGCCGAAGGCCTGGCGCAGCCTGTCGCGCGCCTCGGCAAAGGGCTCGACCACATCGATCTGCGAGGCCGGCAGGCCCTGCTTGATCAGGCCGCCGATGATGGCGCTGGCCATGTTGCCGCCGCCAATGAAGGCGATGCGGCCGCTGAGGGAGGAAAGTGGCGTTGTCATGGGTCGCCAGTCTAGGGCCTGCGGGCCCGGTTTTCACCCGGCGGCCGCCTGTGTGCTGCGGCCGGCCGGCGCTGGCGGGCGCGGGCGGCATCGGGTCCGCGTGGCGCCCATGATCCACATCCTCGCGCTGGACCAGGGCACGACCAGCTCGCGCGCCATCCTGTTCGACCGTGCCGGCCAGGTGGTGGCGCTGGCGCAGCGCGAGTTCCGCCAGCACTTCCCGCGCCCGGGCTGGGTCGAGCACGATGGCCGCGAGATCTGGACCACGCAGCTCGCCGTGGCCCGCGAGTGCCTGCAAAAACTGCCATCAGCCCTTGGTGCATCTGGTTCGGGTGCTATTAAAAACATAGTGATCGGCATCACCA
>CAZKDU010000229.1:0-3728 GCA_964551485.1 uncultured Burkholderiaceae bacterium | reverse complement strand
ACGGCCGAGAACTCACGGTCGGACAGCAGCAGCTTGGCCACGCCATGCTGGAGCATGAAGGCGATGGCCACGGCATCGAGCCGGGTGTTGAGGGAGTTGAGCACGGCACCGGCCATGGGCACACCGAAATGCGCCTCGACCATGGCGGGCACATTGGGCAGCATCACGGCCACGGTGTCGCCGCGCCCGATGCCGCGCCGGGCCAGGGCGCTGGCCAGGCGGCGGCAGCGGCCGTAGGTCTGAGCCCAGGTCTGGCGCAGGCGGCCGTGGATCACGGCCAGGCGGTCCGGGTAGACCATGGCCGCGCGTTCGATGAAACTCAGCGGGGACAGGGGAACAAAGTTGGCGGGGTTCTTGTCCAGCCCGGTGTCATAAGGGTTTGCACGGCTCACGCGGTCTCTCCTGATGTCATTTTTTGTGCCGGGCGCTTCTGCACCTGCCCCGCCCGGCGACTGGCCCGGACTATGCGGTGCAATCGTTGCGCCACTTGGTCACAAATGTGACGAATGTTTGCATCGGCATCACCACGCAGCCCGGCCTCCTAGAATTGTTGGCGAGAAACGGCCCGTCGGGCCTAGGGAATTACATGGTGTCCAGCACGGTGGCCGAAGCCGACAATCCTGCCCTGCGCTACCAGACCTTGCAGGCCGGGCTGGACCTGATCGATCAGGGCATCACGGTGATCGACGCCCAGCTGCGCATCGTGGCGTGGAATCGGGCGTTCATGGAGATGCTGGAGTTCCCGCCAGAGATGGCATTTGTCGGCGCCACCTTCGAATCCTTCATGCGCTACAACGCCGAGCGCGGTGAATACGGTCCCGGCGACATCGAAGCCCTGGTGGCCGAGCGCCTGCGGCTGGCGCGCATGTTCACCCCCCACCTCACTGAGCGGGTGCGGCCCAACGGCCGGGTGCTGCGCATCCGCGGCCAGCCGCTGGCCAACCTGGGTTTCGTCACTTTGTACTCGGACATCACCGAGCAGCGCTACTTCGAAACCCTGATCCGCCAGCAGAACACCGACCTGGAGCGCCGCGTGCTGCAGCGCACGGCCGAGCTGCGCGCCAGCAACCAGCGCTTGTTGGAGACCATGCGCGACAACGAGGCCATGACACGCGCCCTGCGCCGCAGCGAGGAGCAGCTGCGCCTGGTGACCGACTCGGTGCCTGCGCTGATCGGCTACTTCGACCCGCAGCGCACCTACCGCTTTGCCAACCGCGGCTACGCCGAGTGGTTCGGTCTGCCCACCCACGATCCGGCCACGCTGAGCCGGCAGGCCATGCTGGGCAGTGAGGTGAACGAGCGCATCGGCCCGGACGTGGAACGCGCCCTGGCCGGCGAGCAGGTCACATTCGAGCACGAGCTCACACTCGGCGGCCAACGCCAGGTCGTGGTGCAGACCTCGCTGATCCCGGACCTGGGTGCCGACGGCCAGGTGGCCGGCTGCTTCGAACTCAGTTTCGACGTGACCGAGCAGAAGCGGGCCCAGGCCGTGCTGCTGCGCACCCAGAAGATGGAGGCCCTGGGCCAGCTCACCAGCGGGCTCTCGCACGACTTCAACAACATCCTCACTGTGGTGATCGGCCACTTGGAACTGCTGCACGCACAGCGCCCGGATGACCCGCTCACACCCAGCCTGCTGGCTCCAGCGCTGGACGCGGCGCGACGTGGTGCCGAGCTGCTCAAGGGCCTGCTGAGCTTTGCTCGTCAACAGCCCCTGCGCGCCATGGCCGTGGAAATTGGAGCGTTGCTGCAATCGGTGCAGCGCCTGGTCCGCCACGCCCTGCCCGACAGTTTTGCGCTGGTGCTGGCGGCTCCAGCCGAGCCGGTGCATGCGCTGGTGGATGCGCACCAGCTCGAGAACGCCCTGCTGAACCTGATCCTCAACGCCCGCGACGCCACCCACGCCTGCGGCCAGGTGCTGCTGCGTGCCCGCGCGCAGCAGCTCGACGCCCCCATGGCGGCACGCCTGCAGGTGCCCATTGGTGACTACGTGCTGCTGGAGGCAGTGGACAACGGTGGTGGCATGGACGCTGCCACCCTGGCCCGGGTGTTCGAGCCCTTCTTCACCACCAAGCCCGCCGGTTCGGGCACAGGCCTGGGCCTGGCCATGGTCTATGGCTTTGTGCGCCAGTCCGGCGGGGCGATCCAGATCGACAGCCAGCCCGGCACCGGCACCCAGGTCTCACTGTGGCTGCCAGCCACCGAAGGCCTTCTGGCGACCGAGCCGGATCACCCGCTCAGCGCCCACCCGCCGGCCAGCCCACGCGGCCTGGCCCTGCTGGTCGAGGACGACGCCGAGGTGCGCCGCGTGATGCGCCACCACCTGCGTGAGCTGGGCTACACCGTGCTTGAGGCCGACAACGGCACCGAGGCCCTGGCCATGCTGACCCAGGTGCCCGACATCGTGCTGCTGCTGTCCGACATTGTCATGCCCGGGCCAGTGGACGGCCGGGCCCTGGCCCGCGCGGCACGCCAGCAGGGCCACCCCGCCACCCTCGTGCTGATGAGCGGCGACACCACCGACCTGGCCGACCTGCCTGGCATTCCTCTGCTGGCCAAGCCGTTCAGCCGCCTGCAGCTTGCTGCCCTGCTGCCACCATGAGCACCACGCCCGCCCCACCCCTGATTTACGTGGTCGAGGACGACCCGGCCATCGCGCGCCTGGTGGTGCTGGCGCTGCAGGACTTCCAGTTCGAGGCCCGGGTGTTCCATTCGGCCACCCAGGCCCTGCGCCGTCTGCGCACCGACCACCCGGACCTGTGCATCGTGGACTTGGGCCTGCCCGACATGGACGGCATCGAGCTGGTGCGCCAGATCGGCACGCTGTGCCAGGCCGGGGTGCTGATCCTGACCGGACGCGGCCACCCGGTGGACCGGGTCATGGGCCTGGAGCTGGGCGCCGACGACTATGTGGTCAAGCCGTTCGAGCCGCGCGAGCTGGTGGCCCGGGTGCGCAGCATCCTGCGCCGGCGCACGCCACAGGCCAGCGGCCCGGCTGGAGCCCCGGCCGCGCGCCGCCACGCCCGGTTCCTGGATTGGCGGCTGGATTGCGCTGCCCATCGCCTGAGCCGCGACGACGGCAGCGAGCACGTGCTGGGCCTGGCCGAAGCCCAGCTGCTGGTCGGCTTCTTGGAACGCCCGCACCAGATCCTCAGCCGCGAGCAGCTGCTGGGCTCGCGCGACCTGTCCCCGCTGGACCGCAGCATCGATGTGCGCATCTCCCGGCTGCGCCGCAAGCTGGAGCTCGACCCCCAGAACCCGCGCCTGATCAAGACCGTCTATGGTGCTGGCTACCTGTTCGCCGCTGCCGTCGAATGGTCATGATCCCGGCCTATGGCGGGGATTGAACTTTCCCTTTAGCACTCTCTCTGATGGAGTGCTAATATCTGGTTCACAGAAAGGGATTTGCCTGATGACCGCTCTGACCGCTGCCCCCTCGACCCGCGCTTTGGTGCCTGCCAATCCGTGGTCGCTCGTGCCGCCCCTGGGCAATCTGGACGCCTACATCTCGGCGGTGAACCGCCTGCCGCTGCTGACCCCTGAAGAGGAGCAGCAATACGCGCGCGACCTCAAGGACAAGAACGACCTGGAGGCCGCTGGTCGGCTGGTGCTGTCGCATTTGCGGCTGGTGGTGTCGGTGGCACGCCAGTACCTGGGTTACGGCCTGCCGCACGGCGACCTGATCCAAGAAGTCAATGTGGGCCTGATGAAAGCCGTCAAGCGCTTTG
>CAZKDU010000228.1:0-3737 GCA_964551485.1 uncultured Burkholderiaceae bacterium | reverse complement strand
CGTCGTCGGCCACCAGGCCGTTGCCGCGCGAGATCAGCTCCAAGCCCAGCTCGCTCTTGCCCACGCCCGATTCGCCGGTGATCAGCACACCCAGGCCCAGGATGTCCATGAACACGCCGTGCATGGTGGTGCGCTCGGCAAAGTGCTTGGACAGGTAGGCGCGCAGCACGTCGATGACAAATGCCGACGACTCGCTGGTGGCGAACATCGGGATCTGCGCACGCTCGCACATGGAGATCAGCGCCTCGGGCGCCTGCTGGCCGTCGGCCAGCACCAGCACCGGCGGCTCCAGCGTGACGATGCGGGCGATGCGCCGCGCACAGTCTTCTGGGGTGGCGTTGGTCAGGTAGGCGACCTCGCGCTCACCCAGGATCTGGACGCGGTAAGGGTGGATGTAGTTGAGGTAGCCGACCAGGTCAGCGCCGGAGCGGGCCGACTGGATCGCCACCTCGTCAAAGCGGCGCTCGGACGCCCCCAGCCCCGCCAGCCACTCCCACTTGAGCGTGCCGCGGAACTCCTCGAACAGGACGTCGGCGCTGACGACGGTGGGCTTCACGGAACGCGCCGCCGTCTCAGGCCGGTTGGGCCGAATGCCAGGTGGCGATCATCTCGTGCAAGGCAGGCGCGTCGGTGCAGGCCTTGATGCGCTCGCGCAGGGCGCCGTCGCTCAACAGCTCGGCGATCTCGGACAGGATTTCCAGGTGCTTCTGGGTCGCGGCCTCGGGCACCAGCAGGAAGATCAGCAGGCTGACCGGCTGCTCGTCGGGTGCGTCGAAACCAATCGGGCGCGCCAGCTGGAACACCGCCGCCATGGGTGCCTTCAGACCTTTGATGCGGCCGTGTGGGATGGCCACGCCATGGCCCAGGCCGGTCGAGCCCAGGCGCTCGCGCGCAAACAGGCTGTCGGTGATGAGGGCGCGGCTCAGGCCATGCAGGTTCTCGAACAGCAAGCCGGCTTCCTCGAAAGCACGCTTCTTGCTGGTGGCGTCGACGCTCACCAACACTTGTGAAGCCGACAGGATGGACGCGAGACGGTTCATGGCAGGGTTTTCCCGATTATGCACGCGGCCCACACGATTGGCCCCAAAAATGGAAAAGCCACCCGCTGATCGGGTGGCTTTTGTGCACAAATGACGTAAAAAGCTTACATCAGGCGCTTGGCCGTGCCATGGTTGTGGGCCTGCACCCGGTCCTTGTGGCGCACCACCTGGCGGTCGAGCTTGTCCACCAGTTCGTCCACGGCAGCGTACAGGTCGGCATGGGCGCTTTCGGCGAACATGTCGTTGCCCTTCACGTGGATGTTGCACTCGGCGCGCTGACGCCGCTCCTTCTCCTTCTGCTTCTCAACGGTGAGCAGCACCTTGACATCGACCACCTGATCAAAGTGCCGCGTGATGCGATCGAGCTTGTTGGTCACGTAACTGCGCAAGGCGGGGGTGACTTCGAGATGGTGACCGCTGATCGTCAAGTTCATGAGTAGCCTCCTGTCGCTCTCTGGGGTGAAACGGCAAACCCAGAACGGGCCTGCCAGACGGAAAGGAAAACGGGAATCAAAACGGAATGTGCGGGAACGGGATGTCGTGGGGAAATGAGTGAAGGGTTTCGTGAAGAATTTGTGACGCTCGGATTCACTATGCGCCCGTTGCGGCCGAAAAGCAAGCCCGATCAAGCCCCGATGCGGCGACAGATCATGGCCAGGCCGCGGCGCAGCCGCCAGGGCGTGCGCCACTCTCAAGTCGGGCGTGAAACCGCCGATACATGCCCCCCGGGATCTGCCCCAGGCAAGGCCGCCCCAACCCACCCCGGGGCCCGGCTTGTGGCAGCATGGGCCCTGTCCGCGCCCCTTCCACCCATCTCCGCTCCGCCCCCCTGCCCGAGCCCGCTGCCATGACCCCAACCCGCCCCGAACCGCCCCCCGAGCCCTGCGCCCTGGTGCTGATGGGCGGCGGCGCGCGCACCGCCTACCAGGTGGGCGCGCTGCAGGCCCTGGCCGGCCTGCTGGCGAGCCGGCGCGGGGCCGGCGCGGCCTTTCCGTTCCGCATCCTGGTCGGCACCTCGGCCGGCGCGCTCAACGCGGCCTGCCTGGCCGGCTTTGCCAACCAGGGGCTGCAGGCCTTCACGCTGCTGGCGCGCTTCTGGCAGACGGTGCGCTCCGAGGCCGTGTACCAGCTCGACCTGCCGCGCTGGGCGCGCGCCAGCCGCGTCATGGCCGCGCTCAGCCTGAGCGGCCAGGCGCGCGGGCGCAGCGCCATGCTCGACACCATGCCCCTGGTCGACACCCTGCACCGCGTGGTCTCGCTCAACGGCATCGAGACCGCGCTGCACAGTGGCGTGCTGGACGCGCTGGCCGTGACCGCCTCCAGCTACACCAGCGGCGTGCACTGGACCTTCTGCCACACCGCGCGCGACGCCCAGGCCCAGCCCTGGCAGCGCCCGGGCCGGCGCGCCGAGTTCCAGCCCGTGACCATCGAGCACCTGATGGCCTCCAGCGCCATCCCGCTGCTGTTTCCGGCCACAGCGCTGTGGGTCGATGGGCGGCGCGAGTACTTCGGCGACGGCACCATGCGCCAGACCTCGCCACTCTCGCCGGCCATCCACCTGGGTGCACGCCGCGTGTTGGTGGTGGGCGTGGGCCAGCCGCAGCGCTCGAGCCTGGGCCAGGACGCGGCCACCGACCTGGCGCTGCACGAGCCCACATTCGGCAGCATCGCCGGCCACGCCATGGCCAGTGTGTTCCACGACACGCTGCAGGCCGACGTGGCGCTGGCGCAGCGCGTGACCCAGGCCCTGCGCGCCCTGCCGCCGGACGCGGCGGCGCACTTCCCCTACCGCCCGGTCGAGGTGCTGGCGCTGCAGCCCTCGGCCTCGCTGGACGCGCTGGCCCTGGCCCACGCGGCCGAGCTGCCGGCGGCCACGCGCCACGCGCTGGACGCGCTCGGTGGCCTGCGCGGCGGCGGCGCGGCGCTGGCCAGCTACCTGTTGTTCGAGCCCGGCTTCGTGCAGGCCCTAATGGCGCTCGGCGCCCAGGACGCGCTGGCCCGCCAGGACGAGCTGTTGGCCTTCCTGGCGCCGGGCTGAAGCCGCCCGCACGCGGCACCAAATGGCCCCCGCGCGGGCCCGCCCGGCGTCACCGAAACACCGGCATTTGGGCGCATAATCCGCGCTGTCTTCATCACGGAGAAGTTCTTGGAACACGACGCCAGTCGGTAGCTTCCAACGCCCGCCCGGGACGTTGGAAGCGCCCGCACCAACCCCACCCGAGCGGGCCCCGAGCTCGCCCCACCTGTGTCATTGCAAGGGAGCGCGCCATGCTCAACATCTTCACGCTTGCCAACGGGCGACTGTTCCAGGAAGAGATCGAATCGCTGGAGGAGCTGTCCAAGTTCCAGCCGATCTGGGTCGACCTGGAAGCCCCCACGGTCGAGGAAAAGCGCTGGGTCAAGCAGTACTACGGCCTGTCCATCCCGGAAGACGCGATGGACGAGGACATCGAGGAGTCGGCCCGCTTCTATGAGGAAGACAACGGCGAGCTGCACATCCGCAGCGACTTCCTGATCGCCGACGAAGAGCAGCCGCGCACCGTGCGCGTGGCGTTCATCCTGAACCAGCACAACAGCAACCTGCGCAGCCGCGGCGTGCTGTTCTCCATCCACGACGAGGACGTGCCGGTGTTCCGCCTGCTGCGCCTGCGCGCGCGCCGCGCGCCCGGCCTGATCGAAGACGCCAAGGAGGTGCTG
>CAZKDU010000227.1:0-3750 GCA_964551485.1 uncultured Burkholderiaceae bacterium | reverse complement strand
CGGGCAGCACGCGCGGGATGTTCTCCAGCAGGCCGCCGCCGGTGATGTGGGCCAGGGCCTTGATCGGGTGCGCGGCCAGTGCCGCCAGCACCGGCTTCACATACAGCCGGGTCGGCGCCATCACGGCCTGGCGGAACGGCTGGCCGTCGAGCGTGGCGGGCAGGGCGCCGGCTGCGCGATCGATGCACTTGCGCACCAGCGAGAAGCCGTTGGAGTGCACGCCGCTGGAGGCCAGGCCCAGCACCACGTCGCCCGGCTGGACGTCGCGGCCGGTGAGGATCTTGGACTTTTCCACCGCGCCGACGGCAAAGCCGGCCAGGTCGTATTCGCCGGCCGGGTACATGCCGGGCATTTCGGCGGTCTCGCCGCCGATCAGTGCGCAGCCGCTGAGCTCGCAGCCGCGGGCGATGCCCCCGACCACCGCCGCGGCGGTGGCGACGTCGAGCTTGCCGCAGGCGAAGTAGTCGAGGAAGAACAGCGGCTCGGCGCCCTGCACCAGCACGTCGTTGACGCTCATGGCCACCAGGTCGATGCCCACCGTGTCGTGCAGGTTCCACTCGAACGCGAGCTTGAGCTTGGTGCCCACGCCGTCGGTGCCGCTGACCAGCACCGGCTCGGTGTAGCGCTTGGGCACCTCGAACAGCGCGCCGAAGCCGCCGATGCCGGCCAGCACGCCTTCGCGCAGGGTTTTCTTGGCCAGCGGCTTGATGCGCTCGACCAGGGCGTCGCCGGCGTCGATGTCAACGCCGGCGTCCTTGTAGGACAGGGGGGTGTTTGAGGGAGTGGAGGCGCTCATGAGGAGGTGGCCCGCGTGGGATACGCGCACGGCCCGATAGAATTTGCCCTGATTTTAAGCGGTGGTCCTGGCGCCGCTTCCACCCACCCATTTTCTGCCCATGCCCCTGAGCCTCACCCAAAAGCGTGCCAGCGCCTGGTTCGGCCTGGCCCTGTTGGCCGGCCTGGTGGTGTGGTCGCTCGGCCCGGTGCTCACGCCCTTCGTGGTGGCCGGCGTGCTGGCCTACGCCCTGACGCCGGTGGTCAACTGGCTCGACACCTTGGGCCGCGGCCGCTTGCCGCGGGTGCTGGCGGTGCTGCTGGTGCAGCTGGTCTTCATGGTGCTGCTGCTGGCCCTGCTGCTGCTGATGGTGCCGATCCTGGCCAAGGAAATCCCGCTGATGCGCGAGCAGGTGCCGGTGCTGGCCGACCGCTTCAACGAGTGGCTGCGCCCGCTGCTGGCGCAGATGGGGCTGAAATTCTCGCTCGACGTGCCCAGCATCAAGGCCTTCGTGCTCAAGTACCTGAACGCCAATTTCGAGGACGCGCTGGCCTCGCTGCTGTCCTCGCTCAAGCTCGGCGGCAGCGTGGCCCTGGCGGTGGTCGGCAACCTAGTGCTGATCCCGGTGGCGCTGTTCTACCTGCTGATGGACTGGGAAGGCCTGGTGGCCAAGGTGGTGGCCCTGGTGCCGCAGCGCCTGCGCCCGGTGTTCGACAGCTTCACCCACGATGCCGATGCCGTGCTCGGCCAGTACCTGCGCGGCCAGCTGCTGGTGATGCTGATCCTGGCGCTGTACTACAGCCTGGGCCTGGCCCTGTTCGGGCTGGATCTGGCCCTGCCGATCGGCATCTTCACCGGCCTGGCCATGTTCGTGCCCTACCTGGGCTTCGGCATCGGGCTGATCTTCGCCATCCTGGCCGGGCTGCTGCAGTTCGCCTCGATCAAGGCCCTGGTCATGGTGGCCGTGGTGTACGGCTCGGGCCAGGTGATCGAGGGTTTTTTCCTCACGCCGCGCCTGGTGGGCGAGCGCATCGGCCTGCATCCGCTGGCCGTGATCTTCATGCTGCTGGCCTTCGGCCAGCTGTTCGGTTTCCTGGGCGTGCTGATTGCCCTGCCGGCCAGTGCCGTGCTGCTGGTGGCCATGCGCCGCCTGCGCGACGGCTACCTGGCCAGCCGCCTGTACCAGGGCTGACCCGTGCGCCGGGCGGATCTTCCAGGGCCCCGCGTGGGCGCGGCAGGGTGGGCATGAGGCAGCTGGCGCTGGACATCGGCCTGGCCGCCGGGCCGAGCCTGGCCGGCTTCGTGGCAGGCGCCAACGCGCCCGCGCTGCAGCACCTGCGGCTGTGGGTCGGCGAGGGCGGGGCACCGCGCTCGCCCGTGCCCACCTACCTCTGGGGCGAGGCCGGCTGCGGCAAGAGCCACCTGCTGCAGGCCGTGCACACGGCCCTGCAGGCCCAGGGGGCGCGCGTCGGCTGGCTCGACCCGGGCGTGGCCACGCCGCCGCCGTTCGACGAGCACTGGGGTGCGGTGCTGCTCGACGATGTGCAGGCCTACTCGGCCGAGCAGCAGCACACGGCGTTCAGCTGGTTCGTGCAGGCCGCCAGCCCAGCGCATGGCCGCCCCCTGGGGGTGCTGGCCGCCGGCACCCTGCCGCCGCTGGACCTGCCGCTGCGCGAGGACCTGCGCACGCGCCTGGGCTGGGGCCATGTGTTCCAATTGCAGCCACCGGGCGAGGCCGAGCGCCGCGCCGTGCTGCAGCAGCAGGCGGCCGCACGTGGCCTGGTGCTGGGCGACGAGGTGGTGGCCTTCATGCTCAACCGCTTCAGCCGCGACCTGGGCAGCCTTGTGCAGCTGCTTGACCACCTCGACGGCTACTCCCTGCGCACCCAGCGCCCGCTGACCATCCCCCTGCTCAAGTCCATGCTGGAGAACGAGTGACTGTCCCTGTTTCCGCGCCCGGGTCCAAACCCGTGGTGGCCCTGTTCGACCTAGACCATACCCTGCTGCCCCTGGACTCCGACCACGCCTGGGGCGAGTTCAGCATCGCCATCGGCTGGTGCGAGGCCGGCGAGTTCAAGCGCCGCAACGACCAGTTCTATGCCGACTACCAGGCCGGCACGCTGGACGTGCACGACTACGTGCGCTTCGCCACCGAGGCCGCGCGGCGCCAGGGCGCCGCGCTCGCCGCCGAGGCGCATGCGCGCTTCATGCGCGAGGTCATCGGCCCGGCCATCCGGCCGCAGGCGCTCGAGCTGGTGCGCGCGCACCAGGCCGCTGGCCATGCGGTGGCCATCGTCACTGCCACCAACGAGTTCGTGACCGCGCCGATCGCCCGCGCCTTCGGTGTGGACGAGCTGGTGGCGGTGCGCCTGGCGCGCGACGCCAGCGGCTGGATCACCGGTGAGATCGACGGCACGCCGTCGTTCCGCGAGGGCAAGGTGGTGCGTGTGAGCGAGTGGCTGGCCGCGCGTGGCCTGGGCTGGGATGGGGTGCACAGCGTGTTCTACTCTGACTCCCCGAACGACCTGCCACTGCTGGAGCACGTCAACGAGCCGGTGGCCACCAACCCCAGCGAGCGCCTGCGCGCGCTGGCCCAGGCGCGCGGCTGGCGCATCCTGGATTTGTTCTAATGGCGCCGGGGCCGAAAGGGCCCCGCTACATCATGATTAAACAGTTGATCGACAAGCTGCTGCGCAAGCCAGCGGCCAAGAAGCCCACATTCGGCAAGCGCCAGGAGGTCGGCCCCGAGGTGCACGGCATCGACCCGGCCCTGGTGGACGAACGCGCCCTGAACGTGGTCCACACCCTCAAGCAAGCCGGTTTCGAGGCCTACATCGTGGGTGGCGCCGTGCGCGACCTGCTGCTGGGCCTGCGCCCGAAGGACTTCGATGTGGCCACCAACGCCACGCCCGAGCAGGTGAAGGGCCTGTTCCGCCGCGCCTTCATCATCGGCCGGCGCTTCCGCATCGTGCACG
>CAZKDU010000226.1:0-3770 GCA_964551485.1 uncultured Burkholderiaceae bacterium | reverse complement strand
CCGGTTCAGGGTGATGACACCGACCTTATCGGCCTCGGTGCGCACCTGGATCGTTTCGTAGGTCATGGGGGTTCCTCGGAAAAATCGTTGGTTTGATGGGTGATTGGGTTCTGGGCTCAAGGGTGCCCGGACTATACCCAAGCGTGGCCATGGCCACCGGTCGGGTGTTCGGTGCCGCGGCGCGACAAAGCCGGGGGCGGGTGGTAAATTGATTGGCCGAGGAGACCCCCATGACCGAGACCCCCCCGACCGTGCTCTATGCCGAGCACCAGCAGGTGGCGCTGGTGACGCTCAACCGCCCGCAGGCGCTCAACAGCTTCACACGCCAGATGCACCGCGAACTCTGGGCCGCGTTCGACCGCGCCGAGGCCAACCCGGCCATCCGTGCCCTGGTGCTGACCGGGGCCGGCCGCGGCTTCTGCGCGGGTGCCGACCTGGCCGAGTTCGATTTCGCGCCCGGTCCCGACCTGGTCGAGCGCGCCAACCCCGGCCCGGTGATCGACCAGGCCTTCAACCCCACGGCCCGGCGCCTGCAGGCGCTTCGCATGCCCACGGTGGCAGCGGTCAATGGCGTGGCCGCGGGCGCCGGTGCCTCGTTGGCCATGGGCTGCGACATCGCGATCGCAGCACCTTCGGCCAGTTTCATCCAGGCCTTCAGCAAGATCGGCCTGATCCCGGACGCGGGCGGCAGCTGGTGGCTGGTCGAGCGCCTGGGCCTGGCCCGGGCCTTGGCGCTGGCCATGACCGGCGACAAGCTTGGCGCGGTCCAGGCCAAGGAGTGGGGCCTGATCTGGGATGTGGCCGACGACTGCCAGGCCGCGTCCCTGGCCCTGGCCGCGCGGCTGGCGAGCATGCCCACCCGCGCCCTGGTGGCCACGCGCCAGCTGCTGCGCGAGGCCGGCCAGCGCACGCTGAACCAGCAGCTCGACGCCGAGCGCGACACCCAGGCGGCGCTGGGCCGCACGCACGACTACATCGAGGGCGTGACGGCGTTCCTGGAGAAGCGGCCCCCGGTCTTCAAGGGGGCCTGAACCGACTCGGGGCGGCGCTCAGCGCTGCCCCGCTGCCGGCCTGGCACCCGCGTTCTGTCGTTCTGAAGGTGGGGCAGCAGACCTGCCTTAATGGCACGCCCGGAGCGTGCGGGGCGCTCAGGCCACGGGCGGGCGCAATGCGGCGCAGACCGGGCAGTGCGGCGCGCGGCCGATACGCAGGTCGGTGAACTCCATCTGGCGCGCGTCCAGCATCAGCAGGCGCCCAGCCAGGGGGCTGCGGCCATGGACCAGCAGCTTGAGGGCCTCGGCCGCCTGCATGCTGCCGATCACACCCACCAGCGGCGCCAGCACGCCCAGGGTGGCGCAGCGCGTTTCCTCGAAGGTGGTGTCGGGCGGGAACACGCAGGCGTAGCAGGGGGCGGCCGGGTCACGCGTGTCGAACACGCTGAGCTGGCCGTCCATGCGGATGGCCGCCCCGCTGACCAGGGGCTTGCCATGGCGCACGCAGGCCAGGTTGACGGCGTGGCGGGTGCCGAAGTTGTCGCAGCAGTCGAGCACCACATCGGCCTCGGTCACCAGGCGGTCGAGCAGCGTGGCGTCGGCACGGGTTTGCAGCACCTCGACCTGGGCACCAGGGTTGAGGGCGTGGATGGCGGTGCGTGCCGATTCCACCTTGGGCTGGCCCACGCGGTCCACGCTGTGGGCGATCTGGCGCTGCAGGTTGGTCACGTCCACGTGGTCGTGGTCCACCAGGGTCAGGCGGCCGACACCGGCCGAGCCCAGGTACAGTGCCACCGGCGAGCCCAGGCCGCCAGCGCCGATCACCAGCGCACGGCTGGCAAGCAGGCGCTCCTGGCCCTCGACACCAATCTCGTCGAGCAGGATGTGGCGCGAGTAGCGCAGCAGCTGATCGTCGTCCATGCGGCGATCAGTTCTCTTTCTTCTCTTCCTTGCGCTCGGTCAGGGTCTTGCTGACCATCACCGGCCGACCCTTGAGGCGATTCAGTGCCTGGGCCAGCTGGAAGTCCTTGTCGCTGCCGAACTCGGGCAGCTTGCGGTCGGGCTGGGCCTTCTTGGCGTCTTCCTCGAGCTTCTTGCGGGCCTCTTCGCGCGCCTTTTCGCGGGCCGGGTCTTTTTGCTCGGGGCCCTGGCCGCTGCTCAGGTGCTTTTCCAGGTCGGCCTCGCGCATGCGCAGAGAGGCAAACAGGTTGCCCTCTTCGCTTTCGTCGATCATGACGTCGGGCACGATGCCCTTGGCCTGGATCGAGCGGCCGCTTGGGGTGTAGTAGCGGGCGGTGGTGAGCTTCAGGCCGGTGTCGGGGCCGAGCGGGCGCACCGTCTGCACCGAGCCCTTGCCGAAGGTCTGGCTGCCCATGATGGTGGCGCGCTTGTGGTCCTGCAGGGCACCGGCCACGATCTCGCTGGCCGAGGCCGAACCTTCGTTGACCAGCACCACCAGGGGCACGGTCTTGAGGCCGGCGGGCAGGCGCTTGAGCGGGTCGCTGCCGCGGCGCTGGTAGAACTCGGGCGAGGCTTTGTAAGCGGCCTTGCTTTCGGTGAGCTGTCCGTTGGTGGTGACCACGGTGACGTTCTCGGGCAGGAAGGTGGCCGAAACGGCCACGGCCGCGTCAAGCAGGCCACCCGGGTCGTTGCGCAGGTCCAGCACCAGGCCCTTGAGGTTGGGTTCCTGCTTGTAGACCTCTTCGAGCTTCTTGGCGAAGTCGTCGACCGTGCGCTCTTGGAACTGGCTCAGGCGGATCCAGGCGTAGCCGGGTTCGACCACCTTGCCCTTGACGCTCTGGGTCTTGATTTCCTCGCGCGTGATGGTCACGGGGAAGGTGCGGTTCTCGTCCTTGCGGAAGATGGTCAGCTGCACCTTGGTGTTGGGTTCGCCGCGCATGCGCTTGACGGCGTCGTTGAGCGACAGGCCCTTGACGGCGGTCTCGTCGATCTTGGTGATCAGGTCGTTGGTCTTGAGGCCGGCGCGGAAGGCGGGTGAGCCCTCGATTGGCGACACCACCTTGACCAAGCCGTCTTCCTGGGTGATCTCGATGCCCACGCCGACGAAGCGGCCGGTGGTGCCCTCGCGGAATTCCTTGAAAGACTTCTTGTCGAAGTACTGGGAATGCGGGTCCAGGCTGGAGACCATGCCTGAAATGGCGTCGGTGATGAGCTTCTTCTCGTCCACCGGTTCCACATAGTCGCTCTTGACCATGCCGAACACCGCCGCGAGCTGTTGCAGCTCCTCCAGCGGCAGCGGGGCCATGGCCCCGCGCGCCACGGTCTGCAGCGACACCGTTGTCAGGGCCCCGGCCAGGGCGCCCAGGGAAATCCAGCCCGCGATCTTCAATTTACGGCTCATATCAGTCCTTGCCAGCGTGCAATGGTACACGCTTGGAGCGCGCCCCGGTGGCTGGGTTCCTTGGGAAGACAGGCTGGATCGAGGGGCTGTTTCAGCCCTTGCCCTGAGAGGCCACGGCGGCTGCGGCCTGGGCGGCAGCCTCGGCGTCGCCCAGGTAGTAATGGCGGATCGGCTTGAGGTCGGCGTCGAGCTCGTAGACCAGCGGGATGCCGTTGGGAATGTTCAGGCCCACGATGTCGCTGTCGGAGATGTTGTCCAGGTACTTGACCAGGGCGCGGATGGAGTTGCCGTGGGCGGCCACCACCAGGCGCTTGCCGGCCTTGATGGCCGGGGCCATGGACTCGTTCCAGAACGGCAGCACGCGCGCCACCGTGTCCTTCAGGCACTCGGTCAGCGGCACGTCCTCGGCTTTGAGC
>CAZKDU010000225.1:0-3785 GCA_964551485.1 uncultured Burkholderiaceae bacterium | reverse complement strand
GGCGCCGATGCGCGCCACGTTCAGGCCCTGCTGGGCCTCGGGAATGGCACAGCCGCAGATCACGTCCTCGATGGCCTTGGGGTCCAGGCCCGGGGCCTGGGCCAGCGCCGACTTCAGCACCGCGGCCAGCAGGTCGTCGGGCCGGGTGTTGCGGAAGTAGCCCTTGTGCGACTTGCCGATGGGCGTGCGCGTGGCGGCGACGATGTAGGCGTCTTGAACTTGTTTCATGGGGTGACTCCTTTGGATTCAGTGGCGGCCCGGACTCAGGCCGGGGCGCAGGCGGCCTGCGGCGCGGCCGGCTTGGCCGACGGCACCCAGGCCCAGACGAATTCACACACGATGGGCTCTTCGCCCGAGGCGTCGGTCACGGTCACCGGGACCACCACCTCGCCCCTGTCCTGGGCCTGCATCAGCTGGCGCTGCTGGGGGCTCAGATGCGCTACGGCCCGCATGTCGCCCTGGGTGCGGCGCTTGAACTGCACTCGCAGCTCCTTGGCCAACGGCAGGCAGTCGTCGCGCACGTTCATGCCCACCACCATGCCGGTGGCGGTTTCGGCCAGCAGCGTCATGGCCGCGGCGTGCACGCCACGGATGTGGTTCTGCACCCGGCGCCGGTTGGCCACGGTGATGACCACCTGCTCGGGGGTCATCAGCTCGAAGCCCAGGCCGGCCGTGCCGGTGAAGGGCACAGCCCGGCGCAACGCGAGGTTGCGCGCGCTCTGGCGCAGCGGAGCGGGCAGCCGGTCGAGCTGGGCCAGCCGGCGGGCCAGGCGGTTAGGGGTGGCAGGCATGGCCGTGCGACGCCGGCGTCAGTTGCGAACCGGCTTGCCGGTGGACAGCATGCCCATGATGCGCTCCTGGGTCTTGGGGTGCTCCAGCAGCGAACAGAAGGCCTTGCGCTCCAGCGCCATCAGGTACTCCTCGGTCACCAGGGTGTTCGTGTCGACATCGCCGCCGGTCACCACACCGGCGATCAGGCTGGCGATGTGGAAGTCGTGCTGGCTGATGAAGCCGCCGTCGCGCATGTTGATCAGCTGGCCCTGGATGGTGGCCTTGCCATTGCGGCCGGCCACCGGGAACTTGCGCTTGAGCGGCGCGCGGTAGCCGGCAGCGTACAGCGCCTTGGCCTCGCCCAGCGCCACGTGCAGCAGTTCGTCCTTGTTGGGCACGATGGTGTCGCTGTCCAGCACAAAGCCCAGCTTGCGGCTTTCCAGCGCGCTGGTGCCGACCTTGGCCATGGCCGCGGCGGTGAAGCCTTCGGTGACGAAAGGCAGCAGGTCCTTGTTCATGCTGGCCTGCGCGTTCTCGGCGGCGCGGCGGGCAATGTAGGCCAGGCCGCCGGCGCCAGGCACCAGGCCCACGCCGACCTCGACCAGGCCGATGTAGCTTTCCATGGCCACCACGCGCTTGGCCGAGTGCACGGCCAGCTCGCAGCCGCCGCCCAGGGCCAGGCCGCGGATGGCGGCCACCACCGGCACGCTGGCGTAGCGCACCTTGAGCATGACCTTCTGCAGCTCGTGCTCGGCCTCGTTGATGGCGCCCACGCCGGCCACCATGAAGGCGGGCAGCATGGCCTGCAGGTCGGCGCCGGCACTGAAGGGCTCGTCACCCGACCAGATCACCACGCCCTGGTAGTCCTTCTCGGCCAGGTCCACCGCCAGCGACAGGCCCTCGGCCACATCGGGGCTGATGGCGTGCATCTTGGTCTTGATGCTGGCAATCAGCACCTCGTTGAAATCCGAATCAGGCAGCGTCCACAGGCGGATGGCCTCGTCTTCGTGCAGGGTCTTGCCGGCACTGGCGAAGTCGGCCTGGCCAATGCCCTGGGCATGGCCGGACACGGTTTCGGGGAAGCGCTGGCGCTCGTACACCGGCAGCTGGCGGCGCGGCTCGAACTGCTGCGTCGTGGGGTTCCACGAACCGGCGGCGGTGTGCACGCCACCAGCGTCGGCCACCGGGCCTTTGAACACCCAGTCGGGCAGCGGCGCGGTGCTCAGCGCCTTGCCGGCGTCGATGTCTTCCTTGACCCACTGGGCCACCTGGGCCCAGCCGGCCTCTTGCCACAGCTCGAACGGGCCCTGCTTCATGCCAAAGCCCCAGCGCATGCAGAAGTCCACGTCGCGCGCGGTGTCGGCGATGCTCTGCAGGTGCACGGCAGCGTAGTGGAAGCTGTTGCGCAAAATGGCCCAGAGGAACTGGCCCTGCGGGCCTTCGCTGTTGCGAAGCAGCTTCAAGCGCTCGGCCGCCGGTTTTTTGAGCATGCGGCCATAGACCTCGTCGGCCTTCTGGCCGGCGGGCACGTACTCGCCGCTGTCCAGCTCGAAGCGCAGCACGTCGCGGCCGACCTTTTTGTAGAAACCGGCCTTGGTCTTCTGGCCCAGATGGCCCTTGTCGAGCAGGGCCTGCAGCACAGGCGGCGTGCCAAAGCTGCCGTAGAAGGGGTCGAACTTGCCAGCCCCTGCGGTAGCGTCGCCGCTCAGCGTGGTCTGCAGCGTCTTGATCACGTGGGCCATGGTGTCCAGGCCCACCACGTCGGCGGTGCGGAAGGTGCCGGAACTGGCGCGGCCCAGCTTCTTGCCGGTCAGGTCATCGACCACGTCGAAGCTCAGGCCGTATTTCTCGACCTCGCGCATGGTGCCCAGCATGCCGGCGATGCCGACGCGGTTGGCGATGAAGTTGGGCGAGTCCTTGGCCCGCACCACGCCCTTGCCCAGGCCGCTGGTGACGAAGGTCTCCAGCTGGTCCAGGATCAGCGGCTGCGTGCTGGGGGTGGCGATCAGCTCCACCAGGTACATGTAGCGCGGCGGGTTGAAGAAGTGGATGCCACAAAAGCGCGGCTGGATGTCCGCCGGCAGCGCCTCGGACAGCGCGGTGATGCTCAGGCCCGAGGTGTTGGACGCCACGATGGCGTGCGGCGCGATGTGTGGCGCGATCTTCTTGTACAGATCGAGCTTCCAGTCCATGCGCTCGGCGATGGCCTCGATGATGAGGTCGCAGTCCTTGAGCTGGTCAAGGTGTTCCTCGTAGTTGGCCTGGCCGATCAGCACGGCGTCATCGGCCACGCCCAACGGCGAGGGTTTGAGCTTCTTCAGGCCCTCGACGGCCTTGGTAACGATGCCGTTCTTGGGACCTGCGCCGCCGCCGGGCCGCCCCAAGGCGGGGCCGGCCCCCTCGGGGGGCAGCGTCAGCGTGGGGGCTTTGCTGTCGGGCAGATCGAACAGCACCACCGGCACCTTGACGTTGACCAGATGGGCGGCGATCTGCGCACCCATCACGCCGGCGCCCAGCACCGCCACCTTCTTGACTTGGAATCGGGACATGGTGATTGCTTTCTGTTCGGGCTCAGGCCAGGGCCAGTTCGGTGTCCATCAGCACCTTGGCGCCGGTGCGGACGGTGCGCATCAGCATCGCGGTCTCGGGGAAAAGCTTGGCGAAGTAGAAGCGCGCGGTCTGCAGCTTGGCTTGGTAGAACGGGTCGGTGTTGCCAGCGGCGATCTCGCGCAGCGCCACTTGGGCCATGCGGGCGAAGAAGTAGCCGAACACCAGGTGGCCGGCCACACGCAGGTAGTCCACCGCGGCGGCGCCCACCTCGTCGGCGTTCTGGAAGCCCTTGAAACCGATCTCGGTGGTGAACTTGGTCATCTGGTCACCGAGGTAGGCCACCGGGTTGATGAACTCGGCCATCTTCTCGTTGGTGCCCTCTTCCTCGACCAGCTTGCCCACCAGTTTGCCGAATTTCTTCAGCGTGGCGCCGTTGTTGCCCAGCACCTTGCGGCCCAGCAGGT
>CAZKDU010000224.1:0-3797 GCA_964551485.1 uncultured Burkholderiaceae bacterium | reverse complement strand
CCCAACCGGGCCGTCTTACAGGAATGATTGGGCCGAAAAAGCCGAGCAGGTCACGATCTATCCAACTCTGGGCAAGCGCGCGAGCTTCAGTATTACTCTGGTCCCAAAAATTCACCCCAAGCCCAGGCGTTCGTTGGTGAGGTAGCATCAATTGACGGTGGAAAGCACATCCCAGTTCACATAGAAGACACATACCTTGTTTTTCTTGAGGCGCTTAAGAATTTTTGTCGTGTCCTTTCAGCCAACTGTGCCTCCAATTCGGCTTATGAACAACGGCTGCATAAAGTGCTTCAGCAGTTCAGCCTCTAGCGCCTTTAACCAAGTGCTCCAACCGACACACTAGCCCCTGTTTTACTACGACCAGCAGTCCGCTGAGCTTTGGCGTTGTGGCTTCATTTTCACGTCCTTCGACTGACCGAAGAGGGATGAGGAGCCGCCCAGCCACATGAATGACCGCCATCGCAATCAGCCTTTATCAGTCTTCGTCGCTCTGAGGTTTGGTGCAGTCGCACGTGCCCAACCGTGTCGCTTGATTGTCACCAGCGGCCGTACTCTCGGCGTCCGCAGGCGCACACACGAAGCTGACTCAACGCTCGTCAAAACTCACCACCAGGCGCGCCGAGGTGGCGCGGGCCTGGCAGCTCAGCACAAAGCCCAGGGCCACTTCGGCCGGTTCCAGCGTGTAGTTCTTGTCCATCACGGCGCTGCCTTCCATCACCTTGCAGCGGCAGGTGCAGCACACGCCGGCCTTGCACGAGTAGGGCAGGTCCAGCCCGGCGTTGAGGGCGGCGTCCAGCACATGCTCGGCCGGGCCCAGGGCCAGGCTGTGCGCCTTGCCGTCGAACAGCACGGTCACGGGCGTGGTGTGCGCGCCGCCGGCCTGCTGGGCGCGCTGGGGCGCAGCGTCCACGTCGGCCTGCACCTTGGCGGCCATGGCCGGGCCTGAGGTGAAGCGCTCGGTGTGGATGCGCTGCGGCGGCACGCCGGCCTCGCGCAGGGCCTGCTCGGTGGCGCTGATCATGGCGTCGGGCCCGCAGATGAACACCTCGTCCATGCTGGCGGCGGGCAGCAGGGCCTGCACAATGGCCAGCACCTTGTCGCGGTCAATGCGGCCCTGCAGCAGGTCCACTTCTTGTGCCTGGCGCGACAAGATGTGGACCATGGTGAAGCGGTCAGTAAAGCGGTCCTTGAGGTCTTGCAGGGCTTCGTTGAACATCACGCTGGACATGCGGCGGTTGCCATACACCAGGGTGAACTTGGACTGCGGTTGCTCCTCCAGCGTGGTGGCGGCCATCGACAAAATGGGCGTGATGCCCGAGCCCGCGGCAAAGCCCACGCGGTGCAGCGCACGCGGGCGCGTGCTCACAAAGCGGCCGTCGGGCGGCAGCACGGCCAGGGTGTCGCCGGCCCGCAGCGACTGCGCGGCCCAGTTCGAGAACACCCCACCCTCCACCGGGCGGATGCCGATCTCGATCTCGCGCTGCTGCACCAGGCGCCGCCGTGCGCTGCTGATCGAGTAGGTGCGCCGCAGCTCCTGCCCCTGCACCTGGGCGCGCAGCGTCAAGAACTGCCCGGGCTCGAAGTGAAACGCCCCCAGCTGCGCCGGCGGCACGTCGAAGGTGATGGCCACCGAGCCCGCCGCCTCGGGGCTGACGCGCTTGATGGTGAGGGGGTGAAAGCGGTGGGAGGTCATGGCGGGCGGTTGGGCGGTTTGGCGGTTGGGTGGGGGCGTGCGTGTGTCGGCGGGGCCGTGGGCAGGGTGTGGCGCAGTGGGGGTGGGCCGTGGCGTGGGCTGTGGGGTATCTGCCGTGGGGCGGCCAGCGCCCGTGCGGGTGGGTTCAGTGCGGCTTGAAGTAGTCGAACGGCTCTCGGCAGGCCAGGCACCTGTACAGCGCCTTGCAGGCGGTGGAGCCAAAATGCGAGGCCTCCACCGTGTCGGTGGCGCCGCAGCGCGGGCAGGGCACGGCGGGCGTGGGCTGGGCGGCGCGCGGCACATGGCGCAGCACCTGGGCGGCCGCTACGCCAGCGCCCGAGGCGCAGCGGCCCTGCGGCGGGGCAATGCCGTAGGCGCGCAGCTTGTCGCGCGCGGTGTCGCTGAGCCAGTCGGTCGTCCAGGCCGGGGCGAGCTGGGTCACCACACGCGCGGCCACGCCGAGCTGGGCCAGGCGGTTGCGCACGTCTTCCTCGATCTGGCCCATGGCCGGGCAGCCGCTGTAGGTGGGGGTGATGACCACCTCCCAGCCGCCCCCGGCGGCGTGGATGTCGCGCAGGATGCCCATCTCGCGCAGCGTGACCACCGGGATCTCCGGGTCGGTCAGCGGGTCGAGCGCGCGCCAGAGGTCGGCGGCCTGGAGTGCGGGCGGGGTGGTGGGCATGGCAGGGGTGCGGTGGGGTGGTGGGGGTGATGGGCGTGGTGCGGGCGGTGGCGGGCGTGGTTCACCACTGCGCGCCGGGGTGGGCGCGTGCCAGGCTCTGCATCTCGGCCAGCAGGTGGCTCAGGTGCTCGGAGTGCAGGCCGTGTTTGCCCTGGGTCAGGTGGCCGCCGCTGTCGGGGCGGCGCAGCGTGGCCGCGGCCAGCGCGGTGTCTACCATTGCGTCCCACTGCGGGCGCAGGGCGGTGGGGTCCACGCTCAGGCCCGTGGCCTGCGTGGCGGCCTCGACCGCGCCGCCGCTCCAGAACTCCTGCGTGTAGGGCAGCAGGTGGTCCAGCGCGGCCTGGGCACGGGCCTGCGAGACCTCGGTGCCGTCGCCCAGGCGCACCAGCCAGTCCTGCGCGTGGCGCAGGTGGTAGCGCGTTTCCTTGAGCGACTTGGCGGCCACGGCGGCCAGGCCCGGCTCGCTGGAAAACTGCAGCGCCTCCCACAGCAGCACCATGAAGGCGCTGTACAGAAAGTTGCGCGCAATGGTCACGGCGTAGTCGCGCTCGGCGCGTGCGTGGCCCACCAGGGCGCCGTAGTGCGGCAGCTCCAGCAGCGTGAAGTTGCGAAACGCCCGGTCGTCGCGGAAGTAGGCCAGCGAGTCTTCGGTGGCGCCGCCGTCCAGGTGGCGCGCGGCCAGCTGGTAGAGCAGACGCGCCTGGCCGATCAGGTCGAGGCTGATGTTGGCCATGGCAATGTCTTCTTCCAGAATGGGCCCGTGGCCGCACCACTCGGCGTTGCGCTGGCCCAGCACCAGGGCGTTGTCGGCCAGGTGCAGCAGGTAGGCGGCCACGGGGTCCTGGGGCGCCTGCAAGTGAGGGGTGGCGGTGGCCTGCATCACATGTGCCCCACGCTGTCGGGGATGTCGTAGAACGTGGGGTGGCGGTAGATCTTGTCGGCCGCGGGGTCGAAGAATTCGCCCTTGTCTTGCGGCGCGCTGGCGGTGATCTGGGCCGAGGGCACGACCCAGATGCTCACGCCCTCCTGGCGCCGGGTGTAGACGTCGCGCGCCATCTGCAGCGCGTGCTGGGCGTCGCTGGCGTGCAGGCTGCCGCAGTGCTTGTGCTCCAGGCCCTGCTTGCTGCGCACGAACACCTCCCACAGGGGCCAGTCCTTCAGGGGCGCAGGGGTTGGGGTGGTGGGGGTCATGCGGCCTCCTTCAGAGGGCGTTGGGTGTGTTTGCGGGCGTGGGCCAGGGCGGCGTCGCGCACCCATTCGCCGTCGTTCCAGGCCTTGACGCGGGTCGCCAGGCGCTCCTTGTTGCAGGGGCCGTGGCCGTTGACGGTGGCCCAGAATTCGTCCCAGTCGATGGCGCCGAAGTCGTGGTGGCCGCGCGCCTCGTTCCACTTCAACAGCGGGACGGGAATGAGCAGACCTATG
>CAZKDU010000223.1:1592-3808 GCA_964551485.1 uncultured Burkholderiaceae bacterium | reverse complement strand
CCGACCATGATGATGTCCGGGTCCTGGCGCAGGAAAGAGCGCAGGGCTGCGGCGAACGTCAGGCCGGCCTTTTCGTTGACGTTGACCTGGTTGACGCCGGGCAGGTTGATTTCCGACGGGTCTTCCACCGTGGCGATGTTCACGCCTGGCTTGTTGAGCAGGTTCAGGCAGGTGTAGAGGGACACCGTCTTGCCCGAGCCGGTGGGGCCGGTCACCAGCACCATGCCATAAGGGCGGCCGATGGCGCTCAGCAGGCGCTCTTTCTCGGCTTGTTCGTAGCCCAGTGCGTCGATGCCCAGGCGCGCCGAGTTCGGGTCCAGGATCCGGATCACGATCTTCTCGCCGAACAGCGTGGGCAGGGTGCTGACGCGGAAGTCGATGACGCGCTCGGGCCCAATCTTGAGCTTCATGCGACCGTCCTGTGGCACACGCTTTTCCGAGATGTCCAGGCGCGAGATCACCTTGATGCGCGAGGCCAGCTTGTCTTTGAGGGCCACCGGCGGCGAGGCGATCTCGCGCAGCTCGCCGTCGATGCGAAAGCGCACCCGGTAGTTCTTCTCGTAGGGTTCGAAGTGCAGGTCGGAGGCGCGCATGTTGACCGCGTCCAGCAGCATCTTGTGCAGGAACTTCACCACCGGCGCGTCTTCGACCTCCGAGGCCGCGTCGTTGCCGTCGCTGGCCGAGGCCTCGGTGGCCTCTTCGTCGAACTCGAAGTCCTCACCGATCAGGTTGTCGATGGCCTCGTTGGCGCTGACCGAGCTGGCCTCCAGCAGTTTGGACAGCTTGTCGTACTCGGCCACGATCCAGTCGACCCCCATCTGGGTGGCGAACTTGATCTTCTCGGCCGCTTGCAGGTCCGAGGGATCGGCGGTGGCCACCATCAGGCGGTTGTTGCGCTTGCTCAGCACCACCACGCGGTAGGCCAGGCAGAGCTTGGCGTCCAGCAGGCCCTTGGGCAGGCGTTTGGTGTCGATCGCATCCAGGTCCAGCAGCGGCGCAGCGTAGGCACTGGACAGGGTGTGGGCCAGATCGCTGGCCGACACCGCGCCCGAGCCGGTCAGTTCGGCAATGAAGCTGGTGCGTCCGCCCTGGGATTTTCGGTAGATGTCCTCGGCCAGCTTGCGATCGAGCTTGCCGGCCGAAACCAGCGCGCGACCCAGGCCGGGCAGTTGAGGGGTGGAGAGATCGCTGAAAGTGGTGTCAACGGCTGCCATGGCCCGCAATGTACTTCGTCGGCAAAGGTGCACCGATCATCGCCGATTGCCAGGGGGCTGTAAATGCGCCGCGCCATCCATTGGGGAGGCGCAATGCGTTGAAAAGGCATGGAAATCTGGTCGGGGTGAGAGGATTCGAACCTCCGGCCTCTACGTCCCGAACGTAGCGCTCTACCAGGCTAAGCTACACCCCGATGTTGGTGGGAGGACCGCGTCAGTGTCCTGGGTGCCCTGGGCAGGCCACTCAGGAGCGGCGCTCCAAAAGCTGAGCTGCCAATTGTAGCAAACCCTCGGTGTAGATCCCGGGCGGCAGTTGTCGGGCTGCATCGATCGCGCGCTGCGCCTCGGCGGCGGCGGCCTCGCGTGCGGCCTGCAGGGCGCCCGTGTCGTGCACGATGGCCACGATGCGCGGCAGCGCCTCGACGTCACCGGTCTCGATGGCCTGGCGGATGGTGTCGCGTTGGGCCGTGCTGCCGCGTTGCATGGCGGCGATCAGCGGCAGCGTGACCTTGCCTTCGCGCAGGTCGTCACCCAGGTTCTTGCCGGTTTCCTCGATGTTGCCGGCGTAGTCCAGGATGTCGTCGATCACCTGGAACGCCGTGCCCAAGGCCTGGCCATAGTCGGCGCAGGCCTGCTCGATGGGGCCCGGGCTGCGCGCCAGCACCGCGGCCAGGCGTGCGCTGGCCTCGAACAGCTTGGCGGTCTTGGATCGGATCACGCGCAGGTAGCCGGCCTCGTCGAGCGAGGGGTCGTGCATGTTCATGAGCTGCAGCACCTCGCCCTCGGCGATCACGTTGGTCGCGTCCGAGAGGATCTGCATGATGCGCATGTCCTGCGCGTCCACCATCATCTGGAAGGCGCGCGAGTACAGGAAGTCGCCCACCAGCACGCTGGCCGGGTTGCCGAAGGCCTCGTTGGCGCTGGCGCGGCCGCGCCGCAGCGTGGAGTCGTCCACCACGTCGTCGTGCAGCAGGGTGGCGGTGTGGATGAATTCGACCACTG
>CAZKDU010000223.1:0-1582 GCA_964551485.1 uncultured Burkholderiaceae bacterium | reverse complement strand
CCGCGAGGTTGTGGCGCTGGGCCCCGCGGTAGCCGAGCGCGCCGCTCACCAGCAGCAGCAGCACCGGGCGCAGGCGCTTGCCGCCGGCGGCGATGATGTAGCGCGCCACCTGGCCCACCAGGGGGACGCTGGAATCGAGCCGGCGCGCGATCACCGCGTCGACTTCGCGCATGTCGTCGGCCACCAGCTCCAGCGGGTGGGACGAAACGGGGGAGAGGGTGGCGGTCAAGGCGTGGTGACAGACGTGGGAAAACTGGCGCCGATTATAGGAACCCACCCTGGCGCCAGGGCGCGGCAACGCATGCCCTGGCATGGTGACTGGTCAAAACAGGGTGGTCATGCTAGAATTCAAGGTTCTGTGAAAAATCCGTTTCGCAGAGCTCATTCAAAGAGGTTTACATGTACGCGGTCATAAAAACCGGTGGCAAACAGTATCGTGTTGCTGCTGGCGAGAAAATCAAAGTAGAACAGATTGCTGCGGACGTAGGCCAGGAAATCGTGATCGACCAGGTTCTGGCCGTCGGCAACGGCGCTGAACTCAAGGTGGGCACGCCCCTGGTGTCCGGTGCAACTGTCAAAGCCACTGTGGTGGCGCACGGCAAGCATGACAAGGTTCGCATCTTCAAGATGCGCCGTCGCAAGCACTATCAAAAGCGCCAAGGGCATCGTCAGCAGTTCACCGAGCTGCACATCGGCGCGATCACCGCTTAAGGAGCACGAGTCATGGCACAGAAAAAAGGCGGCGGCTCTACGCGAAACGGGCGCGATTCCAAGCCCAAGATGCTCGGCGTGAAGGCGTTCGGCGGTGAGCTCATCAGCGCTGGCTCCATCATCGTGCGCCAGCGTGGCACCCGCTTCCATGCCGGCGCCAATGTCGGCGTGGGCAAGGACCACACCCTGTTCGCCCTGGTGGACGGCCATGTGTCGTTCGGCGTCAAGGGTGCGCTGAACAAGCACACCGTGAACGTGACCCCGGCGGCCTGACGACCGGTCGTCTCAGCTCCGGCCCACAGAAGCCCCGCCTTGTCGGGGCTTCCGTTTTTGGGCCTTTTCGATTGTTTACACTGGGTTGGCCATGAAGTTCGTTGACGAAGCCTACATCGACATCGCCGCCGGCGACGGCGGCAATGGCTGCGTCTCGTTCCGGCACGAGAAGTACAAGGAGTTCGGTGGCCCCAATGGCGGGGACGGTGGGCGCGGCGGCCATGTGTTCGCCGTGGCTGACCCGAGCCTCAACACCCTGGTCGACTACCGCTTCTCGCGGCGCCACGAGGCCAAGCGCGGCCAGCATGGCATGGGCTCGGACATGTTCGGTGCGGCCGGTGACGACATCACGCTCAAGATGCCGGTGGGCACCATCATCTCCGACGCCGAAACCGGCGAGGTGCTCTACGAGCTGCTGACGCCGGGCGAGGTGCTCACCATTGCCAAGGGCGGTGACGGCGGTTTCGGCAACATGCGTTTCAAAAGCGCCATCAACCGCGCTCCGCGCCAGAAGACGCCGGGATGGCCAGGCGAGCGCAAGAACCTCAAGCTTGAGCTCAAGGTGCTGGCCGACGTGGGCCTGCTGGGCATGCCCAAT
>CAZKDU010000222.1:0-3825 GCA_964551485.1 uncultured Burkholderiaceae bacterium | reverse complement strand
TAGCGGTAGAAGCGCTCGATGTCGTTGCCCTTGAAGGTGCTGCCGTCGCCCCAGATGTGGACGTCGTCCTCCTTCATGGCGGCCACCAGCATGGTGCCGGTCACGGCGCGGCCCAGCGGCGTGGTGTTGAAGTAGGTCACGCCCGCGGTACTGATGTGGAAGGCGCCGGCCTGCAGCGCGGCGATGCCCTCGTGCGCGAGCTGCTGGCGGCAGTCGATCAGGCGCGCCAGCTCGGCGCCGTACTCCATGGCCTTGCGCGGGATGGCGTCGTAGTCCGGCTCGTCGGGCTGGCCCAGGTTGGCGGTGTAGGCATAGGGCAGGGCGCCCTTGAGCTTCATCCAGTGCAGGGCGGCGCTGGTGTCCAGGCCACCGGAGAAGGCGATGCCGACCTTCTGGCCGGCGGGGATGCGTTGCAGGATGCTGGCCATGGTTCAGCCGAAGTGGCAGATGTAGTGGTAGGCCTCGGTCACGCGAATCTCGAAGCTGGAGTTGCCGGGCACGTTGAACTGCTGGCCGGCGGTGGACTGGACCCAGGCATCGCTGCCGGCCAGCTTGTACTCGCAGGCGCCGGCCGTGCACTCCATGACCTCGGGCGCGCCGGTGTTGAAGGTCAGCGTGGCGGGCAGGATCACGCCCACGGACTTCTTGCTGCCGTCGGCAAACTGGATGCTGTGGCTCACGCACTTGCCGTCGAAGTACACGTTGGCCTTGGTCGTGACGGACACGCCGTCGATTTTTTCGGTGGTCATGGGGGTGTCGCCCGCAGACAGCGGGCACAATGGTTGCGCCTAGAAGCCCCGATTTTAGCTGCGACAACTCGGCGGGGCTGGCCACAGGGGGGCGACCTGCCCCCGAATCCAACAGCGACCGAGCTGCGTATTACCTTCACCAAGACTTCCGTCATGGCCACAGACAACCCGGACCACCTGATGATTGAGCTAATCGACCGCATCGGAGCGCTGCGCCACGGCGACGGCGATGCGGCACTGCGCCAGGCGGCCGAGGCGGCCCTGCGCCAGCTCTACGAGCTCAGCTCAGGCAAGCTCTACGGCCTGGCCCTGCGCGTGGTCGGCAACCGCGAGTGGGCCGAGGACGTGTTGCAGGAGGCCTACCTGAACATCTGGCGCATTGCCGCCGACTACCGCGCCAGCCTGAGCCCACCCATGGCCTGGATGGGCGTGATCGTGCGCAGCCGAGCACTGGACTTCCTGCGCCGCCGCACCGCCGAGCGCGCCGACCAGGCCCTCGAACTCGACGACGTCCTGGCCGACACCCTGGCCGGCCCCGACCCCAACCCCCTGGAGACCGCCCAGGCCAGCGAGCAGGCCTGGGCCCTGCACCAGTGCCTGCGCCAGCTCGAGGCCAAGCAGCGCGAGGTGGTCAGCCTGGCCTACCTGCGCGACCTCAGCCACGGCGAGCTGGCCGAGCAACTCAAGCTGCCGCTGGGCACGGTCAAGACCTGGATCCGGCGCGGCCTGGCGCAGTTGCGCGGCTGCATGGCCCGTGTGGCCTGAGGCATGGAGAGCCTCCACCATGAACCTGCTTGAACACCCCGACCTGCTGGACCAGCTGGCTGCCAGCCACGCCCTGGGCACGCTGCGCGGCGGCGCGCGGCGCCGCTTCGAAACCCTGGCGCGCGAGCACCCCACGCTGCGCACACGGGCCCTGCTTTGGCAGGAGCGCCTGGGGGCGCTGACCGAGCTGCAAGCCAGCGACGTGCCGCACCCCAACGTCTGGAAACGCATCGAGAACCTGGTGGCTGCCGAAGCCCGTCCGGCGGCTGTGCCACCCTCGGCCGGGCCGGCCCTGGCCGCCCCGCTGCGCCGGGCCCTGGCCTGGTGGCGTGGTGCGGCCCTGGCTGGCGGCCTGGCCACACTGGCCGCGGTGGTGGTGGGGATGCAGCTCGACCGCGAGCTCGGCGCCCAGGGCGGGCTGCTGGCCCAGGCCCAGGCCCAGGTGGGTGAGCTGCAGGCCCGCCTGCAGGCCACACCCAAGATCGAGTACGTGGCGGTGCTGGCCGACGACCAGGCCGCGGCCGCCATGCTGGTGACCTTCGACGCCCGCCAGCAGGCCCTGGTGCTCAAGCGCGTCAGCGGCTACCACGAGGCGAGCGACCGCTCGCTGCAGCTCTGGGCCTTGCCGCCCAGCGGCGGCCCGCGTTCGCTCGGTGTGCTGGGTAGCGACCCGGTGGTGCGCCTGGGGGCCAGCGAAGGCGCGGTCCGGGCCGTGCCGGCCCTGGCCATCAGCCTCGAGCCCAAGGGCGGCGTGCCCGGCGAGGGCGGCCCCACCGGACCGGTGCTGTTCAAGGGTGCCCTGCTGCCGACCACGCTCTGAGCCGTTGCGGCAGGCTGGGGTGGTCTGCCACCTGCACCGGCGGGGGATGTGGTGGGTTTGCGCGCCGCAGTCGAGCGGTCCGCGTGGCCTCTGCGCTGGGGAGTGGCCAGGTGGCGGCCCCATGAAAAAAGCCTGCCCCATGGGGCAGGCTTTTTTCATGGCCGGGGGCGGGTCGCCACCCGGGACTGCGGGCTTCAGCGCCAGCCGTGGTGGTAGTGGCCGCCGTAGTAGCCACGCGAATAACCCAAGTTGAGCGACACGCCCACGGGCGGGTAGCCGTAGGCCGGGGCGGCGTAGTAGACGGGGGCCGGGGCCACATAGGCCGGCGTGGTGTAGACCGGGGCGGCGCTCACCACGGCGGGTGGGGCGCTCGGGGCCGGGGCCGCGCCCACGGGCGTGACCTGCACCGGCACATAGGCCCCGGGGTCGTTGGGCAGCTGCACCTGGTACTGGCGGCCCGCGTACTCGTAGACCACGTTGTAGGCCACGGCGCGGTTCTCGTAGCTGGTCTGGGTGGTGCACTGCGGCACGTTCTGCCACTGGGGCTGGCCGCCGCCTTCGATGCGGTCGCCCACCATGGCACCGCCGACCAGGCCGATCATCGTGGCCACGGCGCGGCCCGAACCCTGGCCCACGGCGTTGCCCATGGCGCCGCCGGCGATCGCGCCCATCACGGCGCCAGCACCGGAGCGCGGCGGCGCGGTCAGCACCTGCTCGTTGCTGCACACCTGGCGCGGCACGGCCACCTGCTGGACCACGGGCGTGCTGGAGAGCACGCGGCCCATTTCCTGGGACATGGCGGCACCGGCGGCCACGGCCAGCACGGACAGGAGAACGACTTTTTTCATGGAACTGCTCCCAGCGGGGCAAACGGGCCCTGCGGTGAACGAATTCTAGGCGCCGGGCCGGGTTTTGCCAGTCAGGCCTTGGTGAAGGCTGTGTAAACGCTGTAAAGGCTGTCCAGGCCCACGCTGACCTGTCCGTCGGGCCATTCGACCACCGGGCGGCGGATCAGGCTGGGCTGGGCCGTCAGCAGCGCGGCGGCGCTGGCGTCGTCGTGCACGGCCTGCTGGGTGGCGGTGTCCAGGCGGCGCCAGGTCGTGCCCTGGCGGTTCAGCAGCCGCTCCCAGCCTGCGGCGGCGAGCCAGCGCGACAGCGCGTCGGCCGACACGCCCTGTTTCTTGAAGTCGTGGAAGCGGTGCGGCTGGCCTTGGGCGTCGAGCCAGGCCCGCGCCTTCTTGACGGTGTCGCAGTTGGGGATGCCGTACAGCGGCAGGGCAGGCAGGGTCATGGCCGCGATCATAGGCCCGCCACCGGGGCCTGGGCGACAATGCGGCCCCTATGAAAACGCTTTCCGACTGGTTGGCCCACTGTGAGGCCCTGCACCCGACCACCATCGAGCTGGGCCTGGCGCGTGTGCGCCAGGTGGCCGAGCGGCTGGGGCTGCGCTTCGAGGTGCCGGTGATCACCTTGGCCGGCACCAACGGCAAG
>CAZKDU010000221.1:0-3826 GCA_964551485.1 uncultured Burkholderiaceae bacterium | reverse complement strand
CGGCGCCATCACCTGGAACGTCATCACCTGGTATTACGGCATCCCCAGCAGCTCCTCGCATGCGCTGATCGGCGGCATCGTCGGCGCCGTGATCGCCAAGGCCGGGGCCGGGGTGCTGATCGCCGCCGGCATTCTCAAGACCGTGGCCTTCATCTTCGTGTCGCCGCTGCTGGGCTTCACGCTGGGCTCGTTCATGATGCTGGTGGTGGCCTGGATCTGCCGCCGTGCCACGCCCTCGCGCGTGGACGGCTGGTTCCGCCGCCTGCAACTGGTCTCGGCCGGTGCCTACAGCCTGGGCCATGGCGGCAACGACGCGCAAAAGACCATCGGCATCATCTGGATGCTGCTGATCGCCACCGGCTACGCCTCGGCCGGTGAGGCCGCGCCGCCGACCTGGACCATCGTCAGTTGCTACGTGGCGATCGCGGCGGGCACCATGTTCGGCGGCTGGCGAATCGTCAAGACCATGGGCCAGAAGATCACCAAGCTCAAGCCCGTGGGCGGCTTCTGCGCCGAGACCGGCGGTGCGCTCACGCTGTTCCTGGCCACCGCGCTGGGCATCCCGGTGTCCACCACCCACACCATCACCGGGGCCATCGTCGGTGTGGGCTCGACCCAGCGCGCCAGCGCCGTGCGCTGGGGTGTGGCCGGCAACATCGTCTGGGCCTGGATCCTGACCATCCCGGCCAGCGCCTTCGTGGCGGCCGTCTCCTACTGGATCAGCCTGCAGCTGTTCTGACCAGACCGCTCCGTTTTTGATAGCAAACAGGCGCCACCCGGCAAGGGTCAGTGCCTGTTTTCATTCGGCAGGCTGGGAAATTTTCTGGGCTTCCTCGATCTGGTACTCGAAGTAGCGCTGGAAGCTGAAGACGATGCTGGCCATGAGCACGGTGGCCCCAACCAGCAGCGACGCCACCACCGCGCCGATGGTCAGCCACTGGCTCTGCCCGGCTGGTGCGTCGGCCGCGGCCTGCGGGTTGAAGCGCCGGTTCCAGGCCTCGGGCGCCATCAGGCCGTAGACGATGGCGTTGAGCGCGCAGCCGGCCACGGTGAAACCCAGCAGCGGGATCAGCACCCAGCTCCAGTGGTCGTCCAGGCCGAACTGCTGCACCCGCTGCACCCCGTACAGGCCCAGCGCCGTGGGCAGGGGCAGCAGCCAGCCCAGGGTGTCGCCCAGGCCGTGCAGGTAGAAGCGGTGCAGGCCCAGCGGGCCTCCAAGAAAGGTCAGCCAGGCGGCCAGGGTCTTGTGTTTCATGGGGGGCAGGAGGCGCTCGGGGGTTCGGGGGCGGTGCTGGCGCCGGCGCCCAGGACCTTGTCCATCAGCACCACGTCGACCCAGCGGCCGAATTTCCAGCCGCTCGATTGGAGCACACCCACATGGGCAAAGCCGGCGGCGCGGTGCACACCGATGGAGGCGACGTTGGCCGAATCGCCGATCAGCGCGATCAGGCGGCGCACGCCGGCCGCCTCGGCGTGCGCCGACAGCTCGGCCAGCAGGGCCCGGCCCAGGCCCTGGCCATGCGCCTGGGGAGCCAGGTAGATCGAGTTCTCGGCCGCGTGGCGATAGGCCGGGCGCGGCTTGAACCAATTGCAGTAGGCGTAGCCCAGCACCTCGCCGGCCTGCTCGGCCACCAGCCAGGGCAGGCCGCGGCCCAGCACCTCGGCGCGCCGCGCTGCCATCTCGGCCGGGCTGGGTGGCTCCAGCTCGAAGCTCGCGGTGCTGCCCAGCACATGGTGGGCATAAATGGTGGCGATGGCCGGCACGTCGTCGTCAAGGCTGGGGCGGATCAGGGGCATGGCGTTGAAAAAGCTATAATCGCAGGCTTTTCAGCGTGTCGCAGGCCGGGTGGCTTGTTGCGTGTCTCAAACGCTGGGAATTACCGGGAAGCCATGGCACCTGTCCGAATTCGGCGGCGCCGGGGCTCTCTCCACCCGAAGGATAAATCATGGTCGTGATTCGACTCTCCCGCGGCGGCTCCAAGGGCCGTCCGTTCTTCAACATCGTCGTGGCCGACAAGCGCGAGCGCCGTGATGGCCGCTTCATCGAGCGCATCGGTTTCTACAACCCGACCGCCGTCGAGGGCGAGGAAGGCCTGCGCATTGCCCAGGACCGTCTGACCCACTGGAAGAGCGTCGGCGCCCAGGCTTCCCCCACGGTGGAGCGCCTGATCAAGCAAGCGGCCCAGAAGGCGGCCTGACATCCGACCCGGCGCGCGTGCCCCCGCGGCACTCCGCCCCAACCCCGGGCCACCCACGACCCCCATGCTGAACGCGCTGGAACCTGCCGAACTGCCGGCCGACGCGATCGAGGTGGGCCGCATTGCTGACGCCTGGGGCATCAAGGGCTGGTTCAAGGTCCTGCCCTACAGCGCCTCGCCCGAGGCGCTTTTTTCTTCCAAGCGCTGGTTCCTGCAACCGTCCGAACGCGGCACCAAAACCTTCACCGGCACCGTGCGCCTGGCCATCAAGGAGGCCAAGGAGCACGCCGACACGGTGGTGGCCAGTGCCCATGACGTGTCCGACCGCAGCGCTGCCGAGGCCTTGAAGGGCGCGCGCATCTTCATCGCTCGCAGCAGCTTTCCTAGCACCGGCACCGACGAGTTCTATTGGGTCGACCTGCTCGGCCTGGACGTGGTCAACCGCGAGGGCGTGGCTCTGGGCCAGGTGCGTGACCTGCTGTCCACCGGCCCGCAGACCGTGCTGGTGCTGATCCAGGAGGTGGATGGCAAGCCGGTCGAGCGCATGATCCCGTTCGTGGCGGCCTACGTGGATGCGGTGGACCTGGCCGGCCGCCGCATCACCGTGGACTGGCAGCCCGACTACTGAGGCCCGGACCACCTCCCGCCGCAGGCAGCGCCCGCGCCCAAGAGCCATGCGCTTCGACGTCATCACCCTGTTTCCCGAATTGTTCGCCCCGCTGCTGGGCAGCGGCGTGACGCGCCGCGCTTTCGAGTCGGGTCAGGTGGTGGTGCGGCTGTGGAACCCGCGCGACCAGGCTGAGGGCAATTACCGCCGCGTCGACGACCGCCCCTTCGGCGGCGGCCCCGGCATGGTCATGCTGGCCGAACCGCTGACCCGCTGCCTGCAGGCGATCCGCGCCGACCGCGCCGCGGCTGGCGCCGGACCCGCGCCGGTGCTGCTGTTTTCACCTCTGGGCCCGCGCCTGGACCACGCCGGCGTGGTGCGCCATGCCGAAGGGGTTGGCGCGATCCTGGTCTGTGGCCGCTACGAGGGCATTGACCAGCGCTTCATCGACGCCCATGTGGACGCCCAGGTCAGCCTGGGCGACTTCGTGCTCTCGGGCGGAGAGATTCCGGCCATGGCCCTGCTCGACGCCGTGGCCCGGCTGCAGCCCGGGGTGCTCAACGACGCCGGCAGCCACCAGTTCGACAGCTTCAACCCGGCGCTGGACGGCCTGCTCGACTGCCCGCACTACACCCGCCCAGAGGTCTGGGACGGCCCAGAGGGGCCGCTGCCCGTGCCCGAGGTGCTGCTGTCCGGCCACCACGCCCAGATCGAGCGCTGGCGCCGCGACCAGCGCCTGTGCCTGACCGCCCGGCACCGGCCCGACCTGCTGGCAGCCGCCCGCGCGGCCGGCGCCCTGAGCCCGGCTGACGAAGCCTGCTTGGCAGGGCAGGCGCTGAGCGCGTTATAATCAAAGGCTTTTCGATCCTCTGGCCGGCCGTTTCAAGGGCGCACCCCGGGTGCTGCTTGCGAAGCCTTCAGTGCAGCGCGGACACGATCGAGTGAAAGTGAACCATGAACCTGATCCAGACCCTCGAGCAGGAAGGAATCGCCCGCCTGGGCAAGACCATCCCCGAATTCG
>CAZKDU010000220.1:0-3841 GCA_964551485.1 uncultured Burkholderiaceae bacterium | reverse complement strand
GTGCCGCCGTGGCCGTGCACGATGGGCTTGGGCAGGCCGGTGGTGCCGCTGGAATAGACGATCCACAGCGGGTGGTCGAACGGCAGCCAGCGCGGCCTGAAGGCCGTCACCTCGGCGCCTTCGCGGGCGCAGGCCTGGGCCAGGTCGTGCGCGTCGGCCAGCGCGGCCGGGCCCGGGTTCAGGTGGTGGTGCAGCAGCACATGGCGCACGCTGGGCAGGGCCTCGCGCAGCGCCTGCACCACGCCCAGGCGGTCGTGGTCGCGCCCGCCGTAGGTCACGCCGTCGCAGGCGATCAGCACGCAGGGCTCGATCTGGCGGAAACGGTCGAGCACGGCGGCCGTGCCCATGTCGGGCGCGCAGACGCTCCACACCGCGCCCAGGCTGGCCGTGGCCAGGAAGGCGACCATGGTCTCGGGGATGTTGGGCAGGTAGGCGGCCACGCGGTCGCCCGGCCGCACGCCCTGGGCCTGCAGGTGCAGGGCCAGGGCCGCGACCTGGCGCCGCAGGCCGGGCCAGTCGATCTCGCGGCGCTGGCCGCGCTCGTTGCGCGCGACGATGGCCGGCAGGCCCGCGGCGGCGGCTGCGTCCACGTGGCGGAACACCTGCTGGACGTAGTTGACCTGGGCCCCGGGGAACCAGACCGCGCCGGGCATGGTATTGCGCGCCAGCACTGCCGTGTACGGCGTGGGCGAGCGCATGTCGAAGTAGTCCCAGATGCTTTGCCAGAAAGCGTCGAGCTCAGTCACCGACCAGCGCCAGAGCGCGTCGTAGCTGTCGAACACCAGGCCGTGGTGCTGCTGCAGCCACTGCTGGTACAGCCGGATCTGGGGCACGTAGGCGGGCACGGGCGAGTGAGTTGGCATGGCGGTGGCAACACGGCAGTGGCGATGCCGCATGCTAGGGCCAGCGGGGCCGCCCGGCCTGCCCTGCAGGCGACAGCCACGCGCCCGCAGCGCCGCCCGGGCCGTGCCGGCACGTTGCCTGGACGCCCAGATCACTCCTGAATTGATAGCATCTGATGCCCACGTGACAAGGGCTGGCGCTGGTTTTTGCTTATAGTCGGGCGAACCTGCTGGAGACCCGATGCGCATCTGGAAAAAACCGATCTCGGTGGACACCCTCGCCGCCATGCACCACAACACCGCCACCGAGCAGCTCGGGCTGGAGTTCCTGGAGGTGGGTGACGACTTCATCCGCGCCCGTGTGCCGGTGGACCGGCGCACGGTGCAGCCCTATGGCCGGCTGCACGGTGGTGTGAGCGTGGTGCTGGCCGAGACCCTGGGCTCGTGCGGCGCGCACTACGCCTCCCCCGAGGGCCATCAGGCGGTGGGCCTGGACATCAACGCCAACCACCTCAAGGGCGCATTCAACGGCTGGGTCACGGGCGTCACGCGGCCGGTGCACATCGGCCGCAGCACCCAGGTCTGGCACATCGAGATGCACAACGACAACGGCGAGCTGACCTGCGTCTCGCGCATCACCATGGCCATGCTGCTGCCGCGCTAAGCCAGTGTTGAAGGGCTTTACAGCGCTATGTGCCGGTGCCCTCGTCCCGCTTCAGCAAATTGATCAAGGCCGGGTTCAGAAAAATCTTCTCGCGCCCGAGTTTCCGCTCTTGCAAGACCCCGATCTTGCACAGCTCCTGTAAATAGACGCTGGCCGTTTGCCTTTTGGCAATCCCTGCCTCCACCACGTGCATGATGCGACAGTACGGGCGCACAAAAACCAATTCGGCCAGTTCACGCGTATAGATCGCCGGGGCCTGTGTGCGAATCTGCTCCGCAGTGCTTTCGATCAGGGTTCGCATGGCTGCGATCTTGCGAGTGGTCCACATCGCGGTATCGGCCACCCCCCGGAGCATGTAAAGAACCCAGTCATGCCACGCCCCATGCGTTGTCACTCGCAACAGCAATCGGTAGTAATCGGCTTTGTGCCGGATGATGTGCCGGCTCAGGTAAAGCACCGGGATTTCAAGCAGCTTTTGCTCAACCAGGTAGAGCAGGTTCAATACGCGACCTGTGCGGCCATTGCCATCGATGAACGGATGAATGGCCTCAAACTGGTAATGCATGACAGCCATCCGCACCAGTGGATCCACATCTGGGTGCTCGTGGAGGTACCGCTCCCAGTTGGCCAGTTTGTCGCGCAGCAGTGCTTCGCCTTCTGGGGGGGTGTACACCGTCTCACCGGTCTTGTCATTGACCAGCGCCGTCCCGGGCGTCTTGCGGATGTCCATGTCCACACCCTTGATGACCCGGCACACTTGCACGGCCGTGTTGGTGGTCAGGGGCCGGCTTTCGAGGGACTGAAACCCTTCCCAAAGCGCTGCACGGTAGCGCAAGGCCTCCTTGGTCGCCGGGTCGGCTTCGCTTTCCGTCACACCATCGAACAAAAACATTTGATCAGTGGTCGTGATGATGTTCTCAATCTCCGAACTGGCCTGAGCCTCCAGCAACGGAATGCTGTTGATCAACACCCCTTGATTGGGGATCAACAATCCAGCCTGCTTCAGTTCGGCAAGCGCCACGCGCGCCTCCACGCAGCATTTCAAAACCGCATGGGTTTCCAACGCATCTTTAGGCGGCAGGTCCGGCAGACCGTTGAATGCCCGGGAGGGATTGAACACCATATGTTTACAAAAATTGAATTTTTCAACATCTTTAGCGCTTGTGTTGATTCTATCGACACATGGCCATAACGTGTCGAATTTTCAATTTTTGATCGACATATTGAAGGTCACGCATTGCCCTTGGCCATGCGCTCGCTCTTCCAGTACACGTCGTCGCCCACCGAGCCGTCGGTGCGGAAGCGGTTGAGCACGCGCGCCAGCACGAACATGAGGTCGCTCAGGCGGTTCAGGTACTGGCGCGGTGTGTCTTTCAAGGTTTCGGCGCTGCCCAGCGCCACCACGGCCCGCTCGGCGCGGCGCGCCACAGTGCGGCAGACATGGGCCTGCGACGCAGCGCGGGTGCCGGCCGGCAAAATGAACTCCTGCAGCCGCGGCAGCGCCGCGTTGTGGGTGGCCAGCGCCTCGTCCAGCGCCAGCACGGCCTCGGGCTTGAGCAGCTCGAAGCCGGGGATGCTGAGCTCGCCGCCCAGGTTGAAGAGCTGGTGCTGCACCTCGACCAGCAGCTCGCGCACGGGCGCCGGCATCTCTTCGCACAGCAGCAGGCCGATCTGCGAGTTGAGTTCGTCCACGTCGCCCATGGCGTGCACGCGCAGGCTGTCCTTGCTGACGCGGGTGTTGTCGCCCAGCCCGGTGGTGCCGTTGTCCCCGGTGCGGGTGGCGATTTGCGAGAGTCGGTTGCCCATGGCTGGCCCTTGGTTGACAATGAAATGCGGGGTGCGGCCAGGCCGGCCGGGCCCCGGGAACAGCCTGGCATTATTCCCCAGGCCCTGTGGAGACCGCCGATGAACGCCCCTTCTGACTTGTCCGAGTTCGCCCCCGCCGTGCAGCCGCGCCTGGTGCCCGAGGCCCTGCTGGCTGCGCTGCGCGCGCGCTTCGGCGCGCAGTGCTCGACCGCCCAGGTGGTGCGCGAGCAGCACGGCCGCGACGAGTCGGCCTTCACCACGGTGCCGCCGCCGGCCGCCGTGGTGTTTGCCGAGTCCACGCAGGACGTTGCCGACCTGGTGCGTCTGGCCAGCCAGCACGCGGTGCCAGTGATCGCCTTCGGCGTCGGCTCCTCGCTCGAAGGCCACCTGCTCGCGGTGCAGGGCGGCATCAGCCTGGACCTGAGCCGCATGAACCGGGTGCTGGCGGTGCAGCCCGAGGACCTGACGGTGACGGTGCAGCCCGGCGTGACGCGACGCCAGCTCAACGAGGACATCAAGTCCACCGGTC
>CAZKDU010000219.1:0-3842 GCA_964551485.1 uncultured Burkholderiaceae bacterium | reverse complement strand
AGTGGAAGGTCAGCCGCGATGCGCAGGACGCCTTTGCCGTTGAATCGCACCGCAAGGCCGTGGCCGCGATGCAGGCCGGCGAGTTCGCCGCCGAGATGACGGCCATGGACATCACCGAGCGCTCGGTGGACCTGGACAGCGCCGAGGTCAGCACCCGCACCCGCACCGTGAATCTGGACGAAGGCGCGCGACCCGACACCTCGCTCGAAGGCCTGGCCAAGCTCAAGACCGTGTTCGCCGCGCGTGGCTCGGTCACCGCCGGCAACAGCTCACAGACCTCGGACGGCGCCGGTGCGCTGATCCTGGCCAGCGAGGCTGCCGTCAAGCGCTTCGGCCTCAAGCCGCTGGCGCGTTTCGTCAGCTACGCCAGCAAGGGCGTACCGCCGCACATCATGGGCATCGGCCCCATCGAAGCCATTCCCGCCGCGCTGCGCTACGCCGGCCTGAAGCAGGACGACATCGACTGGTTCGAACTCAACGAGGCCTTTGCTGCGCAGTCGCTGGCCGTCATCCAGAGCCTGGGCCTGGACCCGCGCAAGGTCAACCCCATGGGCGGCGCCATTGCGCTGGGCCACCCGCTGGGTGCCACCGGCGCTATCCGCTCCGCGACAGTGGTGCACGCCCTGCAGCGCAAGAATCTCAGGTACGGCATGGTCACCATGTGTGTCGGCATGGGGCAGGGCGCCGCCGGTATCTTCGAGCGCGTGTGATGCCTGGCGGTGGTCGCCGCCCCTGCGGAAGCCCGCCCCATTCGCCCCTGCTGCCCGGTTGGGCACGGGCCACGCTCGCCACCCCTGGGGTGGCAGGATCGCATTCCGGAGGTTTTGTGATGCGGCTGTTCATCCACCCAGGCGCTGCGCAGGCCCGGCGACCGGCCGCATGGCCCCCGCACACACCCGCAGGTGGGCGGGCATGAGCACCCACCCGCTTGACCAGGCGCTGGCGCTCAGCGCCCTGGGCCCGGACCGCTGGGCCGGCGCCACCCACCCGGGCTACGCCAACATGGTGGGGCCGTTCGGCGGGGCCACCGCCGCGACCCTGCTGCAGGCCGCCTGGCGGCACCCGGCGCGCCTGGGCGAGCCGGTGTCGCTCACCGTGAACTTCGTCAGCGCCCTGGCCGACGGGCCGTTCGAGGTCGAGGCGCGAGCGGTGCGCACCAACCGCTCGACCCAGCACTGGCAGATCACCCAGACCCAGGCCGACGCCGCGGGCGTGCTCCAGGTCATGAGCACCGCCACCCTGGTCACTGCGCTGCCGCGCGACACCTGGGCCGCGATCGACGTGTCCATGCCGGCCGTGCCGGCGCCTGACTCGGTGCCGCGGATGGCGCGCAGCGGGGTGGAGTGGCTGCGCCGCTACGACATGCGCTTGGTGCAGGGCAGCATCCCCGAGGCGTTCGATGGCCGCGAGTCCAGCAGCCTGACCCAGCTCTGGGTGCGCGACGAGCCGCCGCGCCCGCTGGACTTCGCCGGCCTGACGGCGCTGGCCGACGTGTTCTTTCCGCGCATTTGGTTGCGCCGCGCGCGCCTGGTGCCGGTGGGCACGGTGTCCATGACGGTGTATTTCCACACCCACGCGGCCGAGCTCGCCGCCAGCGGCAGCGGCCACCTGCTCGGGCAGGCGCGCTCGCAGGTGTTCCGCCAGGGGTTCTTCGACCAGAGCGCGCTGCTCTGGACCGAGGCCGGCCAGCTGCTGGCCAGCACCCATCAGATCGTCTACTTCAAGGAGTGAGCATGGCCCCCTGGTTTGTCAAGGCGCTGCCCGCGCACGCCGCCCCGAATGGGCCCCTGCCCGGGCGGCCCGGCGCTGCAGCGGAGGCGTCGTGAGCGGCGCTGCAGCGGCCGCACCGCGCGGTGTGGCCCTGGTCGTGGGGGCTGGTGACGCCACGGGCGGCGCCATCGCGCGGCGCTTCGCGCGTGGTGGCTGCACCGTCTGTGTCACCCGCCGCCACCTGGACGCACTGCAGCCGCTGCTGGCGCAGATCCGTGCCGAAGGGGGCGTGGCCCACGGCTTTGCCAGCGATGCGCGCAAGGAAGAGGACGTGGCGGCCTTGGTCGAGCGCATCGAGGCCGAGATCGGCCCGATCGAGGCCCTGGTGTTCAACATCGGCGCCAACGTGCCCTGCAGCATCCTGGACGAGAGCGCACGCAAGTACTTCAAGGTCTGGGAGATGGCTTGCTTCGCCGGCTTCCTGTGTGCGCGCGAGGTGGCGCGCCGCATGGTCGCGCGCGAGGGGGCACACAAGGGCAGCATCCTGTTCACCGGGGCCACGGCCTCGCTGCGTGGCGGGGCGAATTTCGCGGCGTTTGCCGGGGCCAAGCACGGCCTGCGCGCCCTGGCCCAGAGCATGGCGCGCGAACTCGGGCCCCGCGGCGTGCACGTGGCCCACGTGGTGGTGGACGGCGCCATCGACACCGCCTTCATCCGAGACAACTTTCCGCAGCGCTACGCGCTCAAGGCGCAGGACGGCATCCTCAACCCCGAGCACATTGCTGACAACTACTGGATGCTGCACACCCAGCCACGCGACGCCTGGACCCACGAGCTCGACCTGCGGCCCTGGATGGAAACGTTTTAGGCGGCTGTGCAGGCTCGGCCTGCTTGCGTAAAAATGCAGCGTGCCATTCCTGGCCCGACGCAGGCGACAGACCTGCGCGGCCGTTCATCACCCGTTGGAGACCCCCATGCCCAAGACCCTGGAGTTCTATTTCGACTTTGGCAGCCCGGCCGCCTACCTGGCCCACACCCAGCTGCCGGCCCTGGCCGCCGACACCGGCGCCAGCATTGTCTATAAGCCCTTCCTGCTCGGTGGTGCCTTCCAGGCCACCGGCAACCGGCCGCCGATCGAGGTACCAGTCAAGGGCGCCTATGTGTTCATGGACTTCATGCGCTACGCCCGCCGCTACGGCGTGCCGCTGGTGCGCAACAGCCAGTTCCCCATCAACACCCTGGCGCTGATGCGCGGGGCCGTGGGCCTGCAGCAGCGCCGCGACCCGCGTTTCGGCGAGTACATGCAGGCCATGTACCAGGCGATCTGGGTCGACGATGAGCCCATGAACGACCCGGTGACCGTGGGCCGGGTGCTGGCACGCAACGGCTTCGATGCCGCCGCCTTCGCCGCGCTCACGCAGGACCCGGCCGTCAAGGACGCGCTCAAGACCGAGACCGAAGCCGCCGTGGCGCGTGGCATCTTCGGCGCCCCCACCATGTTCGTGGGCGACGAGATGTTCTGGGGCCAGGACCGGCTGCCCCTGGTGCGTGAGGCGCTGCTGGCCTGAGGCGGCCCGGCGCACACCCCCACCGTTCCGCCCCGATTTCTTATCCCCCACCCGACCGAACGACCATGTCCGACATCCTCAGCCACACCGAAGCCGGCGTGACCACCCTGACCCTGAACCGGCTCGACAAGAAAAACTCCCTGACCGCCGCCATGTACGAGGCCCTGGCCCTGGCCCTGGCCGCGGCCGAGGCCGACCCGGCCGTGCGCGCGCTGGTGATCCAGGGCCACGAGACCATTTTCAGCGCCGGCAACGACATCGCCGATTTCCTGAACCACCCGCCCGCCACCGAGGACGCGCCGGTGTTCCGCTTCCTGCGCGGCATTGCCGGCTTCACCAAGCCGCTGCTGGCCTCGGTCTGCGGGCCGGCCGTCGGTGTGGGCACGACCCTGCTGTTCCACTGCGACCTGGTCTACGCGGGCGACAACGCGGCGTTCTCCATGCCCTTCGTCAACCTTGGCCTGTGCCCGGAAGCCGCGTCCAGCCTGCTGGTGCCGCAGATGCTCGGCTACCACCGCGCCGCCGAGGCCCTGCTGCTGGGCGAGCCCTTCATGGCCGAGGCCG
>CAZKDU010000218.1:2929-3855 GCA_964551485.1 uncultured Burkholderiaceae bacterium | reverse complement strand
GGAGGCGCGGTCGCTGATGGAGACAATGCCGATCTTGACGGCATCGGGTGGGGGCAGGGCGGTGTCGCTCATGGGCTCACTCGGGTTGGGGTTCGGTGTCGGGGGCAGCGGTGTCCGTGGCGGCCATCTGGGCACGCAGCAGCTGGAACACCTCGCGGTAGGCGCGGCCATGGCGCGGCGCCGCGCCCGGCTTCTCGGGCACGGCGTCCTTGCGTGCCTGGCGCACCAGGGTGCGCAGCTGCTGGCGGTCGGTGTCCGGGTGCTCGGCCATCCAGGCGTCTAGCGCGCTGTCGCCCTCGGCAGCGATCAGGCGTTCGCGCCATTCTTCGGTCTGGTGCAGGGCTTCGGTGTCGCGTGCCAGGCCGGCGCGCTGCAGCTCCAGCGCCGTACGCACGGCCGCCAGGGTGTCGTCTTCGAGTTGGCGCATGAGCTTGCCGATGAACTGCATCTGGCGGCGCTTGCCCTCGAAGTTGGTGATGCGTTTGGCCTGGGCCAGTGCCTCGGCCAGCTTGTCGGGCAGGGCCAGGCCGGCCAGCAAGTCGGCGCGCAGGTCCAGCAGGGCTTCGCCCAGGGCCTGCAGTTCGGCGCTTTCGCGTTTGAGGTCGGTCTTGCTCAGGGTGTCGGTGCCCTTGAGCTCGCGCTTGAGTTCCAGGTCCAGCTCGCTGCCCTCGGCGACGAACTGGCCACGGACGAAATAGCCTTTTTTGGGTTTGCGTGACATGGGACAGGGGAATGCGGGGGCGTCCGCCGGCGGGGGACGCGCTGCCAAGTATCATAGCCGCCGCTATGAACACCCTTGCCAACCGCCTCCAGCCCACCGACCCGCCTGCCCCGGGCTTCAGCCACAGCCGCGCGGCCTTCGAGGCGCTGGTGGACCAGGCCCTGGCCCACGCCAGGAAGCTGGGCGCCAGCGACGCCGGGGCCGA
>CAZKDU010000218.1:0-2919 GCA_964551485.1 uncultured Burkholderiaceae bacterium | reverse complement strand
AGTGGCCTGAGTGTCTCGGTGCGCAAGGGCGAGCTGGAGACCGTGGAGCGCAACCGCGACAAGTCGCTGGGCGTGACCGTGTACCTGGGCAACCGGCGCGGCAACGCCAGCACCTCGGACTTTTCACCGGCGGCCATCGAGCAGACCGTGCAGGCGGCCTACGACATCGCCCGCTTCACCGCCGAAGACCCGGTGGCCGGCCTGCCCGATGCCGAGGACATCGTGCGCGAGCAGCCCGAGCTGGACCTGTTTCACCCCTGGGCGCTGAGCAGCGAGCAAGCCGCGGCCCTGGCGTTGCGCTGCGAGGCCGCGGCCCTGGCCACCAGCCGGAAGATCAGCAACAGCGAGGGCGCGAGTGTCTCTGCCCAGCAGAGCCATTTCTTCAGCGCCCACACCCACGGTTTTCGCGGGGGCTACGCAAGCTCGCGCCACAGCCTGTCGGTGGCGCCGATCGCTGGCCGCGGCCAGGACATGCAGCGCGACGCCTGGTACAGCTCCATGCGCCACGCCGACGAGCTGGCTTCGCCCGAGGCCGTGGGCCGTTACGCGGCCGAGCGCGCCCTGAGCCGGCTGAAGGCGCGCAAGATCGCCACCACCGAGTGCCCGGTGCTGTTCGAGTCGCCGCTGGCCGCCGGCCTGCTGGGCGGCTTCGTGCAGGCCGTGAGCGGCGGCGCGCTCTACCGCAAGAGCAGCTTCCTGCTGGACTCGCTGGGCAAGCCGGTGTTTCCGAAGCACATCGACATCCTCGAAGACCCGCACCTGCGGCGTGGCAAGGGCAGCTCGCCCTTTGATGACGAGGGCGTGCAGACCCGTGCGCGCCAGGTGGTGGAGGCCGGGCGCGTGCAGGGCTACTTTTTGTCCACCTACTCGGCGCGCAAGCTGGGCATGAAGACCACGGGCAACGCCGGCGGCTCGCACAACCTCACGCTGCGCTCGCGCCTGACGCGCCCGGGTGATGACCTGCAGGCCATGCTGCAGAAGCTGGGCACTGGCCTGTTCGTGATCGAGCTCATGGGCCAGGGCGTGAACTACGTCACCGGCGATTACTCGCGCGGTGCCAGCGGCTTCTGGGTGGAGAACGGCGAGATCGCCTTCCCGGTGCACGAGATCACCATTGCCGGCAACCTCAAGACCATGTTCAAGGGCATCGAGGCCGTGGGTGCCGACGCCTACAACTTTGGGGCCAAGACCGTGGGGTCGGTGCTGATCAACCGCATGAAGGTGGCCGGCAGCTGAGAGGCGCCGGCACGGCCTCGCCCCTTGCCGCGGCGTCAAGGACCGGGACGGGGCAGCAGTCGCAGGCGCTGCAGCTGGCGGTCGTGCCAGCGCGACAGCGTGGCCAGCGCGGCGAGCGCACCCAGCAGGGCGCAGAACATGTCGGCCTGGGTGTCCCAGGGGTCGCCCTGTGTGCCGAGGAAGGCGTCTGCGCCCTGGCCCATGGCCAGGGCCGCAGCCCATTCGATCAGTTCGTAGCTGGCGCTGATGGCCAGCGCCACGCAGACCACCATAAAGGCCAGCATGCGCCGCCCCTGCACGAAGTGTCCGCGCAGCAGGATTTCGCGGCACAGCAAGGCAGGCACAAAGCCCTGGAACAGGTGGCCGATGCGGTCGTAGGGGTTGCGCTCGAGCTGCAGCAGGGCCTGCAGCTCGAAGCCCAGAGGCACGCGGGCATAGGTGTAGGCACCGCCCAGCATCAGCACCCCCATGTGCACGAACAGGCAGGCGCACAGCAGCGGGGTCAGGGCGAAGTGCGGGCGTGTGAGCCACAACACAGGCAGCCCCAGCATCACCGGCAGCACCTCCATGAACCAGGTGGCGCGGTCGTGCGGGTGCCAGCCAGAAAGCAGGAGCAAGCCCAGCGTGGCCACCGAGGCCAGCGTGAACCAGGGCCCGCGGGCAGCCAGGGGCGTCATGGGTGGCTCATGGACAGGGGATGAGCGGGGCGCCGGGTGGTGCGGGGGTCGATTCAGGCCAGCAGCCCGGGGTTCAGGCGCCAGACGCTGAAGGTCAGCGCCACTGCGAACGCCACCCAGGCCAGGTAAGGCCAGAGCAGGGCGCTGGCGGCGCGGTTGACCCGGGCAAAGGCCAGCGAAGTGGCCAGCACCAGGGCCCACAGCAACAGCGCCGCGAGCCCGGCCAGGGCCCCGAGCCGCCAGACGAAGAACAGCCAGCTCCAGAGCGCGTTCCAGACCAGCTGGGCGGCAAACAGCAGCAGGGCGGGCCGGGCCGCCTGGAAACCGCCCGCGCGCCACACCAGCCAGGCCGACAGTGCCATCAGGGTGTACAGGCTGGACCACACCGGGGCGAACAGCCAGCCCGGTGGCGCCCAGGCCGGGCGCAGCAGTTGGGCGTAAAACGTGGCTGCGCTGGCAGAGGCAATGGCCCCCACGGTGGCCGCGAGGTACGTGAGCAGCAGCCAGCCAAGCAGGCCGGTCAATTGCACGGGCCAGGGCAGCGTGGAAGGGGGCAGGCGCATGGTGGCAATGGCCGAAGGGGTGTGTGGGGGTGGGGGCGGTCGGGGCTTGTCTGGATGCTCGAGTGTGGCAGACGGCAGTGGCACGCGCCTGGACCGGCTCAGCCGGCCAGCGCCGCTTTCACCGCCGCCGAAACAGCGCCCATGTCGGCCTTGCCGGCCAGTTGAGCCTTCACCGCGCTCATGACCTTGCCCATGTCGCCCGGGCCGGTGGCACCGAGGGCGGCCACGATGGCCTTGACCTCGGCCGCCACCTCCTCGGGGCTCAGGCGCGCGGGCAGGTAGGCGCTGAGCACGGTGACCTCGGCAGCCTCCTTGTCGGCCAGATCCTGGCGGTTGGCCTGGGTGAAGGCGGCGATGCTGTCCTTGCGCTGCTTGATGAGCTTGTCCACCACGGCGATCACGGCGGCGTCGTCCAGGGTGATTCGCTCGTCCACCTCCTTCTG
>CAZKDU010000217.1:0-3858 GCA_964551485.1 uncultured Burkholderiaceae bacterium | reverse complement strand
GAAACGGCTGGGCCTCGACCCAGGCACGGATCTCGGCACCGGCAGCGGCCAGGGCACGCACGTCCTCGGTGTCCAGCGCAGCCAGGCGCGCGTTGATGCGCTCGGTCAGGCCGCCATGCGCCAGGAACTGGCGGAAGGCGTGGGCGGTGGTGGCGAAGCCCGTGGGCACGCGCACCCCGCTGGGCAGCTGCGAGATCATCTCGCCGAGGCTGGCGTTCTTGCCGCCAACGGCCTCGACGTCGCTCATTCTCAATTGCTCGAAGGGCACGACCAGGGCGGTCGGGCTGAACAGTGCTGACATGGGAAGCTCCGGAAGTTAAAAACGGCTCGCCAGCGCGCCGGGCCTCCGGGGCCCGGGGCGGTGCAGGCAGCGGGCGCGGTGACTTTCTGGTTCTTGGAATTGGTCAGCCGGCTGCATGCTGGAATTTGGATAATGGGTCGACAGATTGTAGGCGGGGCCGCGCACGCGGCCATGGCGGCGGCGCGCCAGTGCGGCGGCCGCGCCACACCCGCCCACGCCACCCTGAGGACTGAACCGGAACCACCATGCCCACTCGCTCCGTTTTTTTCATCTCCGACGGCACCGGCATCACCGCCGAGACCTTTGGCAACGCCATCCTGGCCCAGTTCGAGATGCGGCCGCGGCACGTGCGCCTGCCCTTCGTGGACAACGTGGACAAGGCGCACCAGGCGCTGCGCCAGATCAAGCACACCGCCGAGCTCGAGGGCAAGAAGCCGATCGTCTTCACCACCCTGGTCAACATGGAGGTGCTGCGCGTCATCCAGGAGGACTGCGCCCAGAGCGGCAGTTACATGATGCTGGACATGTTCGGCACCTTCGTGCACCCGCTCGAGCAGGAGCTGGGCATCAAGTCGAACCACCGCATCGGCCGCTTCAGCGACGTGAGCAAGAGCAAGGAGTACCACGACCGCATCGAGGCCATCAACTTCAGCCTGGCGCACGACGACGGCCAGTCCAACCGCGACCTGGAGGCCTCCGACGTGATCCTGGTGGGCGTGAGCCGCAGCGGCAAGACCCCGACCAGCCTGTACCTCGCCATGCAGCACGGCCTGAAGGCCGCCAACTACCCGCTGATCCCCGAGGACTTCGAGCGCCGCCAGCTGCCACCGGCCCTGGTGCCGCACCGCAAGAAAATCTTCGGCCTGACCATCCAGCCCGAGCGCCTGAGCGAGATCCGCAACGAGCGCCGCCCCAACTCGCGCTACGCCAGCCTGGAGAACTGCCGCATGGAGGTCAGTGAGGCCGAGGCCATGATGCGCCGTGCCGGCATCCGCTGGCTGTCCACCACCACCAAGAGCATCGAAGAAATCGCCACCACCATCCTGCAGGAGATCCGGCCGGAACGCCTGGTCTACTGAACTGGCACCAAGCCCTGCCGGCCACGCATCGCCTGGCGCCAGCCGCTCGGCGATCACCAGCACCGGCCGAGCGCCCCAAGGCCGGGCTGGTCACAGATCGCTATCCAATTGATAGCAATGTCACCAACAATGGAAAGGGCTTCAGGCACTTTTCATTAATTTCCCAGGGGGCTGGGGCAGGTCGCCGGCCTCGGGGCCGGCCAGCACACAGGCGGCGCCGGTGCGCCGGCATTGGTCGTCCTCGCGCCAGGGCTGGCCGTGCGGCAGGCAGCCGGTCTGGCAGATCACCCAGTCGGCCGCGCGCGCATGGGGCTGCAGGGCCCGGGCCTCGTCCTGCGACCCGTCCGGTGGACAGGTCTTGCCAGCCAGCGCCAGCACGCTCCGCAAGCGGATGACTTGGCCGCGCAGGCGCACGATCTCGCCTTCCAGCGCCGTCACCTGGGCCTGGTGCGTGTCCACCAGGACCTGCACGCGCGACTGCAGGCCGGCCAGCCGGCGCAACACGGCCGTGTGCTCGCGCAGGGCGTCGGCCCAGGGGGCACCGGGCAGGACCGCGAGCCCGGCAGCCCGCGTCTGATCGGGTGTGCCCGGCGCAGGCGCCCGGCACGCGCCCTGGGGAGTTCGGCCCCAGCTCATGTCCTGGCCTCGGTCCGGCGCGTGCGCCGGGTCCGCGCCTGCACCACGCGCCAGACCACGCCGCCGGGGTCGGTCAAGCCAAAGGCCAGGCCGCCCCATGGCTGCGCCTGTGGCTGCTCCAGCAGCACGCCATAGCGCCGCGCCAGCCCCATCGCCAGCACGTGGTGCCACCAGGCCAGGGCATCGACCACACGCAGTTGCATCATGCCGGGGTCGAGGTCGGCGCACGGCACCTGGCGGGCGTCTCGCAGGTAAAAGCGGGTCGGTCCATGCGCGAACAGCGCCAGACCCTCGCGCGCATCGTCCTCCATCAGGCAAAAGCCCAGTTCCTCGTAAAAGCGCTTGGACAGCGTGTGGTCGCGCGCCGGCAGGTAGGGCCACAGGGCCAGGCTGGCGAAGGCCGCCGGAGCCCGGGCCACGCCGGCCCCGACCGGGGCCATTGGGGTGCAGGCCGCCGCCGCACGCATGGGCACGGGCACCACTGGGTCCCACGCCGACGGTCCGCCAGGCTCCCAAGGCAGCGCCAGGCCCTGCTCGCGTGCGCTCATTGCACGGTGTCCGGCGTGGCATGCCAGAGCGGGCGCTCGCTGGCGGGGCGGGCTTCGGGCGCAGTCTGCCTCCCCTCCCCACCCCAGCGAGCGCCCAGGTTCCAGAGCATGGTCTTGAACTGCGGCGACAGCATGGGGTGTGCCGCCAGTTCGCGCAGCTGGCCGCCGATGCGCCGTGCCATCAGCACGCGGTGGGTGTCGCAAGCCTGGACATGCGCCGTCATCAGCGCCAGCGTGCCCGCCAGAAGCGCTTCGGCACAAGGCAGCTGGTATTCCTCGTCCTGGTTCAACAAGGGTTCGTTGGGCATGGAGACTCCTTTCTCAGTGGAGCCGCGCAGGGCGCGCGGCATGGCCTGGTGACCCGGGTGACCGCCGCAGGTCATGCCCGGGCGCTGAAACCCGCGCCCACCCCAGGGTGGGCCTGCGCTGGCTGCACACGCTGCGGGCAATGCCCTGGCGGCGTCACGTGGCTGGCTGGAAAGTCAGGTTATTATTTGAGAATGATTCTCATTTGTCAAGCATACCCCTGTCTCCAATCCGGGCGGCTCCCAGGCGGCCTGCCGTCGCAGGAATGCGAACACCTCTCAACCTCACACCCAACCCGAGCGCCGGCGTGGGGGCTTGGCTTGCCGCGGCTTTGCCGCAGCACCGACAATCGGGCATTCACCACAACAAGGAGGTCCCAATGAAGGGCGACGCCAAAGTCATCAGCCACCTGCAGGCCCAGCTCAAGAACGAGCTGACCGCGATCAACCAGTACTTTGTCCACTACCGCATGCTCAAGCACTGGGGCCTGGACAAACTGGCCAAGAAGGAATATTCGGAGTCCATCGGCGAGATGAAACACGCCGACAAGCTCATGGACCGCATCTTCACGCTCGACGGCCTGCCCAACCTGCAGGACCTGGGCAAGCTCCACGTGGGCGAGGACGTGCCCGAGATCCTGCGCAGCGACCTGGCACTGGAAACCGGTGCCCAGTCCACCATCAAGGACGGCATTGCCCATTGCGAGAGCGTGCGCGACTACGTCTCACGCGACCTACTGCAGGAAATCCTCGACGACACCGAGGAACACATCGATTTTCTGGAAACCCAGATTGAGCTGATCGACAAGGTCGGCCTGCAGAACTACCTGCAAACCCAGATGGAAGCCGCGAGCTGAGCCCACAGCACAGCCCTGCCTGACCACCCAACGACCCGCCGCAACCACACCGGGTCGTTTTTTTACCACATTGAACAAGAATGATTCGCATTTGTTTACCATTCGGCCGGAACGTTTCCTAGCCAGCCAGCG
>CAZKDU010000216.1:775-3896 GCA_964551485.1 uncultured Burkholderiaceae bacterium | reverse complement strand
GGAGAGCGAGGCCGCCACGCTGCTGGCGATCCGCCTGGCGCGCGCCTTCGACCACCCGGGCGACGCGCACGAGCGTGTCATGGCGCGCCTGCTCACGCCGGTGGCCAAGTTCTGGGTCTGCAAGCGCGGCAGCCCCTTCGCCCAGGAGGCCATGGAGTGCCTGGGCGGCAACGGCTACGTGGAGGAGGGCGGGCGCGGCATCATGGCGCGCATCTACCGCGAGATGCCGCTCAACTCCATCTGGGAGGGCGCGGGCAACATCATGGCCATCGACCTGCTGCGCGCGCTGCGCCGCGCCGACACCGCCGCCGCCCTGGCGCACGAGCTGGCCCCGGCGCGGGGCGCCCACCGCGCGCTCGACCGCCTCATGCAGGCGCTGCCCGGCCGTGTGGAAGACATGGCCACCGAGCTCGAGGCCCGGCGCCTGGCCGAGGACGTGGCCCTGGCCGTGCAGGCCGCGCAGCTGGCCCAGGCCGCCCCCGGCGCGGTGTTCGGCGCCTTCTGCGACGCGCGCCTGGCCGGGCACTGGGGCCACAGCTGTGGCACGCTGGGCCCGGGCGCCGAACTCGTCACCCTGCTGGCGCGGGCCCGCCCGCGCGCCGAGCCCGTGCATGGCTGAGCCCGACGCACCCTTCCCGCCCCCCGGCCCCCGCGCAGCCCCTGCCACAACGGCAGACGGCGACCCGGGCGCAAGGGGCCAGGAGTTCCGCGACGACCTGCGGCCGTTGGCCGGGCCCGGCCCGGGCGGCGCAGCGGCGAGCCGGGCCGGCGCGGGAAATGCCCAGGCGCGGCGCCTGCTGAGCGCGGTCGAGCTGGCGCCGCTGACCCGGCTGTCCACCCCACGCTCGCTCTGGGCCCTGGCCCAGACCCTGGGGCTGATCGCCGCCGCCCTGGCGCTGGGCCTGGCCACCTGGGGCCCGCACGGACCGAGCGCCTGGGCGCTGGCCAGTGTGCTGTTGCTGGGGGTGGCCCAGCACGCGCTGTTCATCCTGGCGCACGAGGCCGCGCACCACCGGCTGCTGCCGCAGCGCTGGGCCAACGAGGCGCTGGGCCGCGCGCTCGGCATGGTCAGCGGCCTCTCCATGTGCACCTACCGCGTCACGCACCGCCTGCACCACAACCACCTCTACACCGCGCTCGACCCGGACACCGCCATCCACGGCGGCTACCCGCGCGGCCGCGCCTACCTGTGGAAGAAACTGGCCGAAGACCTGTGCGGGCTGAACGCCTGGAAGACCTTCGCCTACTTCTTCGGCGCGCCGGCCATCAACGACGACGCGCCCGGCCAGCGCCGCCCGCTTGATGACACCTCGCCCGCGCTGCGCGCGGCGGCGCGCGCCGACCGCTGGTGGGTGCTGGGTTTTCACGTGGCCGCGCCACTGCTGGCCCTGGCCTGGGGTGGGTCGCGCGGGCTGGCGCAGTACGCGCTGCTGTGGCTGCTGCCGCTGCTGACCGTGCTGCAGCCCATCCTGCGCCTGCGCGCCATCTGCGAGCACGGCGCCGTGACCGACCTGGCCTCGCCGCTGACGGCCGCGCGCTGCAACCGCACCTGGGGCGGCCTGGCCAACCGGCTGGCGCGCGCCCTGCTGTTCCCGCACCATGTGAACCACCACCTGGAGCACCACCTCTACCCGGCCGTGCCGCACTACCACCTGCCGCGCCTGCACGCGCTGCTGCGCGACAAGGGCGCGCTGCACGGCGCCGAGGTGCGCGACGTGCGGGCCACGCTGGCCCTGGTCTTTGCCGAAAGGAAACCCCGTGTCTGAACTCATCCTGCACCACTACCCGATGTCGCCGTTCGCCGAGAAGGTGCGCCTGATCCTGGGCGCCAAGGGCCTGGCCTGGCGCTCGGTGCACATCCCGGCCGTCATGCCCAAGCCCGAGGTGCAGGCCCTGACCGGCGGCTACCGGCGCACACCCATCCTGCAGGTCGGCGCCGACGTCTACTGCGACACCGCGCTCATCTGCGACGTGCTCGAACACCGCCAGGGCACGCCCGCGCTGTACCCGGACGCGCACAAGGGCGCGGCGCGCATTCTTGCGCAGTGGGCCGACAGCCAGCTCTTCACCGCGGCCATGGCCTACAACTTCAGCGCGCAGGGCGCGCCGGCCTTCTTTGCCAGCCAGGGCATGTCGCCCGAGGCCGCCAAGGCCTTCGGCGTGGACCGCGCGGCCATGCGCGGCGGCGCCCCGCGCATGCACCCGGGCGACGCCGCCGCAGCCTACCGCAGCTACCTGCGCCGCATTGCCAACCTGCTGGAGGGCCAGGCCTGGCTGCTCGGCGACGCGCCCAGCCTGGCCGACTTCGCGGTCTACCACCCGCTGTGGTTCACGCGCCGCATCCCGCCGGTGGCCGGCATCCTGGACGCCACCCCCGGCGTGCTGGCCTGGATGGACCGCGTGGCCGCGTTCGGCCATGGCCACGCCACGCCGATGGGGGCCGACGAGGCCCTGGCCGTGGCGCGGGCCGCCACACCGGCACCGCTGCGCGAGGAGGCCTTCCTGGACGAGCATGGCCTGGCCCTGGGCAGCCGCGTCAGCGTCAGCGCCGAGAGCTTTGGCCTGGAGCCGACGGCGGGCGAGCTGCTGGCGGCCAGCCGCACCCACTACACGCTGCGCCGCAGCGACCCGCGTGCCGGCACCGTGCACGTGCACTTCCCGCGTGTGGGCTTCGTGCTCAAGGCGGAGGCCGCATGATCGGCGACCCCGCGGGCAAGACCGCCGTGCTCACCGGCGCCGGCTCGGGCTTTGGCCTGGCCTGCGCGCGCCTGGGGGCGCGCCGCGGCATGAACCTGGTGCTGGTGGACGTGCAGCAGGACGCGCTGGAACGCGCCGCCGACGAGCTGAGCGGCCAGGGCGTGCGGGTGCTGGCGCGCCACGTGGACGTGGCCAGCGCCGCGCAGATGCAGGCCCTGGCCGAGGCGGTGCAGGCCACGTTCGGTGCGCCGCACCTGGTCTTCAACAACGCCGGCGTGGGCGCCGGGGGACTGGTCTGGGAAAACTCGCTGCAGGACTGGGAGTGGGTGCTGGGCGTGAACCTGATGGGGGTGGTGCACGGCGTGCGCCTGTTCACCCCGCTGATGCTGGCCGCGGCCCGGCAGGACCTGGCCTGGCGCGGCCA
>CAZKDU010000216.1:0-765 GCA_964551485.1 uncultured Burkholderiaceae bacterium | reverse complement strand
ACACCGCCAGCATGGCCGGCCTGCTGACGCCGCCCAATATGGGCATCTACAACGTCAGCAAGCACGCGGTGGTGAGCCTCACCGAAACCCTGTACCAGGACCTGCGCCTGGTCAGCGACCAGGTCGGCGCCAGCGTGTTGTGCCCGTACTTCGTGCCCACCGGCATCGGCCAGAGCCAGCGCAACCGGCCGGCCGGCCTGGCGGCCGCGCCCGAGACCGCCAGCCAGCGCATCGGCCAGGCCATGACCGACAAGGCGGTGAACGCTGGCAAGGTCACGCCCGAGCAGGTGGCCGAGGCGGTGTTTGACGCCGTGGCGGCCGACCGCTTTTACATCTACAGCCACCCGCAGGCCCTGGGCAACGTGCAGCGCCGCATGGCGGCCATCGTGGCCGGCGAGAACCCGGACGACCCGTTTGCCGAGCGCCCGGAAATCGGTGCCAGCCTGCGCGCGGCGCTGCGCGCGGGCTAGAGGAGTCAGGGTTGCGGCGCCTGGGCCGGCGACCAGCGCAGGCCCAGGCGGTTGGAGGCAGTCAGCTCAGAGCCGGGCCAGGCGCGCGAGTGCGGCCTGCAGGGTGTCGTCGCGCTTGGCGAAGCAAAAGCGCACCACGCGCTGGTCGAAACCATCGCCGTAGAAGGCCGACAGCGGGATGGCGGCCACACCGACCTCGCGCGTCAGCCACTGGCAGAACTCGGCCTCGGGCAGGTCGCGCTCGGGCACGGCCAGGCCCGAGATGTCCACGCACTGAAAATAGCTGCCCTCGCTG
>CAZKDU010000215.1:0-3926 GCA_964551485.1 uncultured Burkholderiaceae bacterium | reverse complement strand
CCGCCAGAGCATCGTGGCTGGAGTCAACATCACCTACAAGCTGCTCTACAACGACGCCGTGGCCATGACGGGGGGGCAGCCCGTGGGTGAGCGGCAGGGCGAGGAAGGAAGCCTTTCGGCTTCGGGCCACAGCGTGCTGCAGATCGCGCAGAGCCTGCGGGCCGAGGGGGTGCGCAAGGTCACCATCGTCACCGACGAGCCCGAGAAGTACCAGGGCGATGGCGCCCGCCACGAAACGGCGCCCGGTGTGGTGCTGACGCTGCCCGACGGCGTGGCCGTGTGGCACCGCGACCGGCTCGACGCCGTGCAGCGCGAGTTCCGCGAGATCGCACGCACCACGGCCATCATTTACGACCAGCCCTGCGCCACCGAGAAGCGGCGCCGCCGCAAGCGCGGCACCCTGGCCGACCCGGCCACGCGCGTGCTCATCAACGAGGCCGTGTGCGAGGGCTGCGGCGACTGCGGCGTGCAGAGCAACTGCCTGAGTGTGGAGCCGCTGGAGACCGAGTTTGGGCGCAAGCGCAGCATCAACCAGAGCAGCTGCAACAAGGACTTCAGCTGCGTCAAGGGCTTCTGCCCGAGCTTTGTCACCGTCGAAGGTGGGCGCCTGAAAAAAAAGGCCAGGGGCGGCGGCGCCGACCTGCCCTCACCCCATGACGACGCGGCCTTCGGCGGCCCCCTGCCCGAACCGGTGCTGCCCGCGCTGGCGCCGGGCCAGGCCTGGGGCGTGGTGGTGGCCGGTGTCGGCGGCACCGGGGTCATCACCATCGGCCAGTTGCTGGGCATGGCCGCGCACCTGGAGGGCAAGGGCATCGTCACCCAGGACGCGGCGGGCCTGGCGCAAAAGGGCGGCGCCACCTGGAGCCACGTGCTGATCGCCACGCACCAGGAAGACATCCGCACCACGCGCGTGAGCATGGCCGCGGCCGACCTGGTGATCGGCTGCGACCCCATTGTCGCGGCCGGCAAAGAGACCGCGCTGCGCATGCGCCCGGGCCGCACCCGGGTGGCGCTGAACACCCATGGCGCACCGACCGCGGCCTTCGTCAAAAACGGCGCCTGGGACAACCCGGCCCAGGCCTGCGCTGCCGCCATTGCCGAGGCCGTGGGCGCGCCCGCGCTGGGCTGTGTCGACGCCGATGCCGCGGCCAACCGCCTGATGGGCGACAGCCTCTACACCAACCCCCTGATGCTGGGCTACGCCTGGCAGCGTGGCTGGTTGCCGCTGTCGCTGACCGCGTTGCTGCGCGCCATCGAGCTCAATGGCGTGGCGGTCGAGGCCAACCTGGCGGCGCTGGCCTGGGGCCGGCGCGCCGCGCACGACCCGGCTGCGCTGCAACGCTGGCTGGCGCCAGCCCAGGTGGTCGCGTTCCAGCCGCGGGTGGGCCTGCCCGAGCTGGTGGCGCGCCGCGTGGCCTTCCTCACGGCCTACCAGAGTGCTGCCTATGCCCAGGCCTACCAGGCCTTCGTGGCGCGGGTGCAGGCCGCCGAGGCGCCGCTGGGCAAGACCAGCCTGACCGAGGCCGTGGCGCGTGGCCTGTTCAAGCTCATGGCCTACAAGGACGAGTACGAGGTGGCGCGCCTGCATACCGACCCGGCTTTCCTGGCGCGCATCGCCGGGCAGTTCGAGGGCGATTACCAGCTGCGCTTCCACCTGGCGCCGCCGCTGTTGGCGCGCCGCAACGAGCGCGGCGAACCGCAGAAGTCCAGCTACGGACCCTGGGTGCTGACGGCGTTCCGGGTGCTGGCCCGGCTCAAGGGCCTGCGCGGCACCTGGCTGGACCCGTTCGGCCGCACCGAAGAGCGCCGCACCGAGCGTGCGCTGATCACCGAGTACCGCGCCAGCGTGGAGTCGCTGCTGGCCGGGCTGGACGCCGGCAACCACACCCAGGCGCTGGAGATCGCGCGCCTGCCCGAGCAGATCAAGGGCTTCGGCCACGTCAAGGCGCGCCAGCTGCTGGCCGTGCGCGAGCGCTGGGCGGCGCTGCAGGCAGCCTGGCGTCAGCCAGCCGACACAGCCCGTGCGGCCTGAGCGATTCATGACCCCAGTCCTTGTCGGACCTTGCTGAGATGCTATTGAATTCATAGCATTCAGGGCAATTTCCCGGGGCCGGGGGCTTCATGCCGGGGTCACCGGCTGCGGCATACAATCCCAGATCCTTCGTGCCCCCGGCGCCAGCCGGGGGCTGCGGCCTGCCCGCCCCTTGCTGGAGCGGGTGCGGGCCTTGTTTCACCTGGAGTTGCCTGTGCTGATTTCGACCGCCTTCGCCCAAACCGCCCCCGCTGCCGCCGCTGCCGGCGGGGACCTGCAGTCCTCGCTGATGAGCATGCTGCCGCTGGTGCTGATGTTCGCGGTGCTGTATTTCGTGATGATCCGCCCGCAGATGAAGAAGCAGAAGGAACACCGCGCCATGATCGATGCCCTGGCCAAGGGCGACGAGGTGGCCACCACCGGCGGACTGCTGGGCAAGGTGACCAAGCTCGGCGACAGCTTCGTCAGCGTGGAGATCGCCGACGGCGTCGAGGTGCAGCTGCAGCGCGGCGCCGTGGTCCAGGTGCTGCCCAAGGGCACGCTGAAGTAAGCCAGGGGCCACCCCCGCCCTTGGCCCTTTAGAGAACAACCCGGCGCAAACATGAACCGATACCCGGTCTGGAAGTACGCGATCATCCTGGTCGCGCTTGTGGTGGGCAGCCTGTACACGCTGCCCAATTTCTTTGGTGAGGCGCCGGCGGTGCAGGTGTCGGCCGGCAAGGCCACGGTCAAGGTCGATGGCGGCACCCAGGTCAAGGTCGAGGAGGCGCTCAAGGCCGCCGGTGTGGTGCCCGACCTGATCAGTGTGGACGGCAGCTCCATCAAAGTGCGGCTGGACACCACCGACACCCAGCTCAAGGCCAAGGACGCGATCCAGAAGGCCCTCACACCCGACCCGGCCGACTCGCCCTACGTGGTGGCGCTGAACCTGCTGCCGCGTTCCCCGGCCTGGCTGAGCGCGCTGAACGCCGCGCCCATGTACCTGGGCCTGGACCTGCGCGGTGGTGTGCACTTCATGCTGCAGGTGGACATGGCCGCGGCCCTGACCAAGAAGGCCGAGTCGCTGGCCGGTGACATCCGCACCAGCCTGCGCGAGAAGAATGTGCGCCACAGCGGCATCACCCGCAACGGCCAGGCCATCGAGGTGCGCCTGCGCGACCAGGCCACCCTGGACGCCGCCAGGAAACTCGTGCTCGACCAGTTCCCCGACCTGCAGACCGTGGATGCGCCCGACGCCGGCGAGTTCAAGCTCACTGCCAGCATCAAGCCCGAGGCCGGGCGCCGCGTGCAGGAGCAGGCACTCAAGCAGAACATCACCACGCTGCACAACCGCGTCAACGAGCTCGGGGTGGCCGAGCCGGTGATCCAGCAGCAGGGCCTGGACCGCATCGTGATCCAGCTGCCGGGCATCCAGGACGTGGCGCGCGCCAAGGACCTGATTGGCCGCACCGCCACCCTGGAGGTGCGCATGGTCGACGAAAGCACCGAGGCGCGTGCGGCCGAGACCGGCAGCGGCGCAGTGCCGTTTGGCGCCGAGCGCTACCTGGACCGCAACGGCCAGGCCGTGATCGTCAAGAAGCAGGTGGTGTTGACCGGCGAGAGCCTGACCGACGCCCAACCGGGTTTTGACCAGCAGACCCAGGAAGCCGCCGTGCACCTGACGCTGGACGCCAAGGGCGCGCGCATCTTCAAGGACGTGACGCGCGAGAACGTCGGCAAGCGCATGGCCATCCTGATGTTCGAGAAGGGCAAGGGCGAGGTCGTGACCGCGCCGGTGATCCGTGGCGAGATCGGCGGCGGCCGGGTCCAGATCTCGGGCCGCATGAGCACCACCGAGGCCAACGACACGGCGCTGCTGCTGCGCGCCGGCTCGCTGGCCGCGCCGATGGAGATC
>CAZKDU010000214.1:0-3940 GCA_964551485.1 uncultured Burkholderiaceae bacterium | reverse complement strand
AGCTGGTGCTGATCGACGCCGGCTGCGAGCTGGACGGCTACGCCAGCGACATCACGCGCACCTTCCCGGCCAACGGCCGCTTCACCGGCCCGCAGCGCGCGCTCTACGACCTGGTGCAGGCCAGCCAGCAGGCCGCCGTGGCCGCGACCCGGCCCGGCGCCCGCTTCACCGACCCGCACGAGGCCACCATCAAGGTGCTGACCCAGGGCCTGCTCGACCTCGGCCTGATCGACGCCAACCGGGTCGGCTCGCTCGGCGACGCGATCGAGCAGCGCGCCTACTTCCCGTTCTACATGCACCGCACCAGCCACTGGCTGGGCATGGACGTGCACGACTGCGGCAGCTACGTGGAGCCGGGCGAGCGCGGCCAGACCAGCGAGCGGCGCGACCCGCTGTCGGGCGAGACCATCGTCAACCGGCCCAGCCGCGTCCTGCGGCCCGGCATGGTGCTCACCATCGAGCCCGGCCTCTACGTGCGCCCCGCCGAGGGCGTGCCCGAGGCCTTCTGGCACCTGGGCATTCGCATCGAGGACGACGCGGTGGTGACCGACGACCCGGCCTTCGGCGGCTGCGAGCTGATCTCGCGCGGCGTGCCGGTGCAGGCCGACGAGATCGAGGCGCTGATGCGCGACTGAAGGGCGGGGCTCCACCAGCCCCCGCGTTCCGGCCCGGCTCCACGCGTGCGGGCCGGGCAGACTGGCGCGCAAGGGACCGCCTGGCCACCACCCGGCCATGGCGCTGGCGGCGTCACGGCCTTTACCGCCCGCCATCGCATCGGCGCTCGCCGCCACCATGCCGCCGCTCCTTTTTTGATAGCAAACTATCCAGCAACGGCAAGGGATGGTGGCACAAAACCCTTGTGCTCCCGGGCCCTGCGGGCTTTCGGCACAATCTGTGGCCATGACCGAACCCAGCCCCCTGCGCCTGCTCAGCATCAACCTGGGCCTGGCCCGGCCGTTGCGGACCAGCGGCCGCACCGTGCTCAGCGGCATCGGCAAGCGCCCCGTGGCCGGCCCGGTGGCCGTGGGCGCGCTCGGCCTGGCCGGTGACGAACAGGTCGACCTGAGCGTGCACGGCGGGCTCAACAAAGCGGTCTACGCCTACCCGGTCGAGCACCATGCGTTCTGGCAGGCGCAGCGGCGCCAGCACCGACCCGACCTGTTCGACGACCCCGAGCCGCCCTGGGGCCTGGTGGGGGAAAACCTCAGCGTGCAGGGGCTGGACGAGCGCACGCTCTACATCGGCGACGAGCTGCACTTCGCCGACTGCGTGCTGCGCGTGACGGCGCCGCGCGAGCCCTGTCACAAGTTCAACGCCGTCATGGGCTATGCCCAGGCCGCGCGCGACATGGTGCAGCACGGCCGCAGCGGCTTCTACCTGGCGGTCGAGCGGCCCGGCCAGCTGCAGGCGGGCGAGGGCTTCACCCTGGTGCCGCGCCAGCGCCACCTGAGTGTGGCCGAGGCCCTGGCGGCCAAGCGCCTCAAGCACCTGCGCTGACACCCCACAGCGGCCTGGCGCCCGGCACCGGGCCACACACCGTCACCGGCCGATTCACGTCGCCAGGGCTGGCGCTGCGCCAGGCCGTGGCTATCATGGGCCCATGGCCGCGCCCCCGCTTTCGCCCCGCCGCTGGCCCCTGGCGCACGCGCCCGGGGCCGACTGGCTGGGCAGCAGCTGGGCCCTGCTGCGCTTCGGTCTGCAGAGCCTGGTGCTGGCGCTCTCGCCGTCGAGCTACCGCGGCACCCAGGGCCTGCGCGTGGCGCGCCAGTTGCACCGCACCACCTGGCGCGTGCTGCCCACCTTCACCGTGCTCGGCGCCCTGCTCAGCTTGGTGCTGATCCGCGTGGTGCTGGTCACGGCGCAGAGCTACGGCCTGTCGCAGTTCGCGCTGGAGATGGTGGTGCGGGTGCTGGTGCTGGAGCTGATCCCGCTGGCCGCCGCGCTGTTCGTGGTGCTGCGTGTGGGCATGGCCACCAGCACCGAGTTGACCGCCATGCGCCTGCGCGGCGAGGTCGAGTCGCTGCGCCAGCAGGGCGTGGCCGCGCTGCACCGTGTGCTGGTGCCGCAGGTGGTGGCCAACGGCTTTGCCGTGGTGCTGCTGGCGGCCATGAGCTGCCTGCTGGCCCTGGTGCTGGCCTATGTGGTGGTGCATGGTTTCTCGCCCTGGGGCTTCGAGGGCTTCACGCGGCTGGTGGGCCGGGTGTTCGAGCCGCCCATCGTGCTCGGCCTGCTGCTCAAGGTGGGCCTGTTCAGCCTGGCGGTGGCGGTGATCCCGGTGACGGCGGCGCTGCGCCCGCGCCTGGACAGTGCCGGCCCGGTGGTGGTGCCGCACGGCACCGCCGGCCTGTTCCTGGTGCTGGTGCTGATCGAGGCCGCCTCGCTGGCCGTCAAGTACATTTGACCGCGCCCGTTCGGCCCCCCATTCCACCCGAGCCACCCGACCCGCCCCCGCATCGCGCCATGGCCAGCCCGCCACCCCCGCCGCCCGCTGCCGAGCCCGGCCCGGCCGACCCGGCGCGCCTGGAACTCAAGGCCATGGGCCTGCTGGTGCTGCTGCTGGTGCTGGTGGGCAGCTCGCTGGCCTACATCCTGTACGCGCGTGGCGTGTTCGAGCCGACCCAGCGCCTGGTGCTGATCGCCGACGACTCCGAGGGCGTGCGCGCCGGCATGGACCTGACCTTCTCCGGCTTTCCGATCGGCCGCGTGCGCAGCACCGCCCTGGCCCACGACGGCAAGGTGCGCATCGAGATCGACGTGGCGCGCAAGGACGCCGGCTGGCTGCGCAGCAGCAGCGTCTTCACCATGGAGAAGGGCCTGGTCGGCGACACCCGGCTGCGCGCCTTCAGCAACGTGCTGGCCGACCCGCCGCTGCCCGACGGCGCCGAGCGCGTGGTGCTGCGCGGCGATGCCTCGGCCGAGATCCCGCGCCTGCTGAGTACGGTGCGCGCCCTGACCGAGAACCTGGAGCGCATGACCGGCGCCGAGGCCCCGCTCAACGCCACCCTGGGCAACCTGCAGAGCCTCAGCGGCACGCTCAAGGGCCCCTATGGCGGCCTCGCCGTGGCACTGGGCAGTGAGGCCAACGCCCGCAAGCTGCTGACCACGCTGGACCGCACCAACCAGCTGCTGCTCAAGGCCGACCAGCAGGTCTTCGGCGCACAGGGTCTGGTCCGGGACACCCAGGCCAGCGTGGTGCAGCTCAACGCCCTGCTGGGCGAGCTGCGCGGCAGCCTCAGGCGCATGGACGCGGTGCTGGCCGACGCCCAGGTGATCGCCGGCAACACCCGCGCCGCCAGCACCGACCTCGGCGCCCTGCGCGCCCAGGTCGAGACCAGCCTGCGCCGCGTGGAGTCGCTGGTCAACGAGATCCACCGCAAGTGGCCGCTGTCGCGCGACACCGAGATCCGTCTGCCCTGAGCCCCGCCATGCGCCGCCTGCACGCCCTCCTTGCCTGCGCCCTGCTGCTGGCCGGCTGCGCCGGCGGCCCGCCGCCGCCCGACTGGCAGCTGTTCACGCACGCCGCGCTGCACCAGGCCATGGCGGCCGAGCTGGACGGCCGCCATGGCCTGGCCGAACTCGAATACACACGCGCCCGCCGCGAGGTCTCGGCCACCGGCCAGCCCGAGGCCCTGGCCCGGGTCGAGCTGGTGCGCTGCGCCACGCGCCTGGCCAGCCTGGTGCTGGACGGCTGCGCCGCCTACCAGCCGCTGGCGGTCGACGCCGCCGCGCCCGAGCGAGCCTACGCCGCCTACCTGCAGGGCCGGTGGAGCGGGTTGGACCGGGCCCTGCTGCCGCCCCAGCACCGCGCCGTGCCCGGCACCGAGGCCGCGGGCGCGGCGCGCGTGCTGGGCGAGATCGGCGACCCGCTGGCGCGCCTGGTGGCCGCCGGGGGGTTGCTGCAGCAGGGCCGGCTCTCGCCCGAGGCCGTGCAGGTGGCCAG
>CAZKDU010000213.1:0-3964 GCA_964551485.1 uncultured Burkholderiaceae bacterium | reverse complement strand
GGAGGTGAAAAAAGGGCGGCCGCTGGCCGCCCTGTCCGTCAGGCCGCCGCCTTGGCGGCGGCGACCTGGGCGGCAACCTCGGCCGCGAAGTCGTCCACCTTTTTCTCGATGCCTTCGCCCACGACGTACAGCGTGAACGCCTTGACCGTTGTGTTGGCAGCTTTGAGCATCTGCTCGACCGTCTGCTTGTCATTCTTCACGAAGGGCTGGTTGAACAGCGAGACTTCCTTGAGGAATTTCTGCACGCCGCCTTCGATGCGCTTGGCAACAATTTCAGGCGATTGCGCCGGCTTTCCGGCGGCTTCTGCAACCTTCTTGTCTTCTTCGGCCTTGCCTGCGGCAACCGCGCGCTCCTTGTCGATCAGGTCCGTGGGCACGTCCGCGCTGGTCAGGGCCACGGGCTTCATGGCAGCCACGTGCATGGCGGTGTCCTTGGCAGCGGTTTCGTCGCCGTCAAATTCAACGACCACACCGATGCGCGTGCCGTGCAGGTACGCCGCAAGCTTGTTGCCGCCCGAGAAGCGCTTGAAGCGACGAAAGCTCATGTTCTCGCCGATCTTGCCGATCAGGCCCTTGCGCACGTCTTCCAGCGTGGGGCCGAAGCCGTCCTGGCTGTAGGCCAGCGCGGACAGGGCAGCCACGTCGGCCGGGTTGTGCTTGGCCACGAGCTCGGCAGCGGCCTTGGCCAGGGCCAGGAAGCTGTCGTTCTTGGTCACGAAGTCGGTTTCGCAGTTGACTTCGATCAGGGCGCCGGTGGTGCCGTCGATGTGGCTGGCCACCACGCCTTCGGCGGTGATGCGGGCCGCGGCCTTGCCGGCCTTGCTGCCGAGCTTGACGCGCAGGATCTCTTCGGCCTTGGCCATGTCGCCGTCGGCCTCGGTCAGGGCCTTCTTGCACTCCATCATGGGCGCGTCGGTCTTGGCGCGCAGTTCTGCCACCATGCTTGCGGTAATTGCAGCCATTTGGGTCTCTCCGTTGTCAGTTCAGTAATACAAAAATCGGGGCTAAAAAAAAGGGGCACACGAGCCCCTTCTTTGAGCGGACGGATGGGCTCAGGCGGCGCTGCCTTCTTCCACTTCCACAAACTCGTCACTGCCTTCGGCCACGGCCTTGACCACGTCGGTCACGGCATTGGCACGGCCTTCCAGGATGGCGTCGGCGATGCCGCGCGCATACAGGGTCACAGCCTTGGCCGAGTCGTCGTTGCCAGGGATCACGTAGTCGATGCCCTCGGGCGAGTGGTTGGAGTCGACCACACCGATCAGCGGAATGCCGAGCTTCTTGGCTTCGGACACGGCAATCTTGTGGTAGCCGACGTCGATCACGAAGATGGCGTCCGGCAGGGCGTTCATGTCCTGGATGCCGCCGATGTCCTTCTGCAGCTTTTCCAGCTCGCGCACGAACATCAGCTGTTCCTTCTTGCTCATGCTGTCCAGGCCGGCTTCTTGTTGGGCCTTCATGTCCTTCAGGCGCTTGATCGAGGTCTTGACGGTCTTGAAGTTGGTCAGCATGCCGCCCAGCCAGCGCTGGTTGACATAGGGCACGCCGGCGCGTTGCGCCTCGGCGGCCACGATCTCACGGGCCTGGCGCTTGGTGCCGACCATGAGGATGGTGCCACGGTTGGCGGCCAGCTGGCGCGCGAACTTGGCGGCGTCCTGGAACATCGGCAGCGACTTTTCCAGGTTGATGATGTGGATCTTATTGCGATGGCCGAAGATGAAGGGGGCCATCTTGGGGTTCCAGAAGCGGGTTTGGTGGCCGAAGTGGACACCGGCTTCCAGCATTTCGCGCATGGTCACGGACATAATGTGCTCCAAAGGTTGGGTCTGAAAGTCCAGTTCGTTTTGCCCGCCGCACGGCCCCGTGGGACCTGCAGCGCCGGCAACACCTTGGTGGAACTGGCTTGCGATTCGTCTTACCCGTAAGGCAACCCCGTGGCCACCCCCGACAGCAAAACCGCGAGATTGTAGCACGCACCCCATGTTGCCTGACCTGCACGCCACCCGCCAGGCCCTGGCCCAGGGCCGCACCAGCGCCCTGGAGCAGGCCCAGATGGCCGTCGAGGCGGCCCGCAGCCCGGCCTGCGCCCAGGCCTTCGTCCACCCCATGTTCGAGGCGGCGCGCTCGGCGGCCCGCCTGGCCGACCAGGCCGGCGCCGCGCCGCAGCGCCCGCTGGCGGGCCTGGCGGTCTCGGTGAAAGACCTGTTCGACGTGGCCGGCCAGACCACCCGGGCCGGCTCGGCGTTACTGGCCATGGCCCCGCCGGCCCTGGCCGATTGCCCGGCCGTGGCCCGGCTGCGCGCGGCCGGTGCGGCGCTGATCGGGCGCACCCAGATGGTGGAGTTTGCCTTCTCGGGCGTCGGCCTGAACCCGCACCATGGCACCCCGGCCGCCTGGGACGGCCTGCATGGCCGGCCGGTCGGCGAGCCCGGCCAGCCCTGCATCCCCGGCGGCTCCTCGTCGGGCGCGGCGGTGTCGGTGGCCAGCGGCGCGGCCTTCGTGGGCCTGGGCACGGACACCGGCGGCTCGCTGCGCATCCCGGCTGCCTTCAATGGCCTGGTGGGTTTCAAGAGCACGGCGCGGCTGGTGCCCACCGAGGGCGTGCTGCCGCTGTCGCCCTCGCTCGACACCGTGGGCGCGCTCACGCGCAGCGTGCGCGACGCGGTCAGCGTGCACGAGGTGCTAGCGGCACGCCGGGTCACGCGCAGCCCGGCCCCACTGTCCAGCTACCGCCTGGCCGTGGCCCACAGCCGCATGCTCGACGAACTCGACGCGCCCGTGGCCCAGGCCTTCGAGCGCAGCCTGGACTGGCTGCGCGCGGCCGGCGCCCGCATCGACGACATCCGGCTCGATCCGCTGCTCGACACCACCGCGCTGCAGGCGCAGAACGGCCTGGCTGTCGCCGAGAGCCACGCCTGGCACCGCGAGCACCTGGCACGCGCCGCCGAGCGCTACGACCCGCGTGTGGCCTCGCGCATCCTGCGCGGCGCGCCCATGCTGGCGCACGAGTACATCGACCTGCAACACACGCGCCAGCGCTGGATCGCGCGCATGGAGCGCGCCCTGAGCGGCTACGACGCCGTGCTCTCGCCCACGGTGCCGCTGGTGCCCTGCCCGCTGGCCGGGCTGGCGCCGGCCGATGGTCTGGACCCGGCCGCCGACGCCGCACGCGACGCCGCTTACTTCCGCATCAACGCCCTGCTGCTGCGCAACACCAGCGTGGTCAACCTGCTCGACGGCTGCGCTCTCTCACTGCCCTGCCACCGGCCGGGCGAATGGCCCGTGGGCCTGATGCTCTGGCACGGCGCGCTGCACGACGATGCCCTGCTGAACCTGGCCGGTGTGGTCGAGCAGGCGCTGCACCCGCAGCTGCTGGGCGAGCCCGCCTGCGCCTGAAGCGCCCCGCCATAATCCGGCCCTTCAGCAACCCACGCGCACCATGAACATCGCCATCGTCGGGGCCGGCATCATCGGCATCACCACCGCTTACGAACTCGCAGCCGACGGCCACCAGGTCACGGTTTTCGAGCGCCGCGGCGCCGCGGCCGAAGAGGCCAGCTTCGCCAACCCCGGCGTCATCTCGCCGGGCTACATCACGCCGTTTTCCGCACCCATCGAGCTGCGCCTGCCCGCCACCCTGGCCGAGCTGGGCTGGCTCTGGCGGCACCGGCGCGCGCGCCGCCCCAAAGCCCAGGCCCAGGCGCGCGAGCGCCTGCAGCGCCTGGCCTACTACAGCCGCCAGCGCCTGCTGCAGCTCAGAGAATCGCTGAACCTGGCATTCGAGCGCAGCCCGGGCCGCCTGGTGCTGCTGCGCTCGGGCCGCGACAGCCGCGAGCTGCAGCCGCAGCTCGCGCAGCTGCGCGAGGCGGGTGTGGCGCTGCGAGAGCTCACGCCCGAGGCGGCGCGCCAGGTCGAGCCGGCGCTCAATGCCGAGACCGCGCTGCACGCCGCCCTCCACCTGCCC
>CAZKDU010000212.1:0-3965 GCA_964551485.1 uncultured Burkholderiaceae bacterium | reverse complement strand
CCGCTGCCCCGAGCTGCTGCAGAACCTGCTGGAGGTGCGTGGCATCGGCCTGCTCGACATCCGCGCCATCTTCGGCGAGACCGCGGTGCGCCGACGCATGCGCCTCAAGCTGATCGTGCACCTGGTGCGGCGCGAGACCCTGGAGCGCGACTACGAGCGCCTGCCGCACGAGCCGCTCACGCAGGACGTGCTGGGTGTGCCGGTGCGCATGGTGGTGATCCAGGTGGTGGCCGGCCGCAACATCGCCGTGTTGGTGGAGGCCGCCGTGCGCAACACCATCCTGCAGCTGCGCGGCATCGACACCTATCAGGAGTTTGTGGAGCGGCACCGCCGCGCCATGGAAAACGAGGGCTGAGCCGGACCCGGGCGGCGCGGGCCAGCGGGCGGTGCGCCGGCCTTCTTGCCTTCTTCCTGGTTATTTGCCTGACGACTTGCCGGCGCAGGCCGCGCACAGCCCGTACAGCGACATGGCGTGGTCCTGCAGCAGCCAGCCCTTGTGCTTGGCCACCAGCTGCTGGCGCTTTTCGATCTCGGCGTCATAGAACTCCTCGACCTTGCCGCACAGTGTGCACACCAGATGGTCGTGGTGCTGGCCTTCGTTGAGTTCGTAGACTGCCTTGCCGCTCTCGAAGTGGCTGCGCGTCAGCAGGCCGGCCTGCTCGAACTGCGTCAGCACCCGGTACACCGTGGCCAGGCCCACGTCGGAGCGCTCCTCCAGCAGCACGCGGAACACGTCTTCGGCGGTCATGTGGCGCTGCCCGCCGCGCTGGAAGACCTCCAGGATCTTCAGGCGGGGCAGGGTGGCCTTGAGGCCGGTGTTCTTGAGCTCGTCGATGCCGGTCATGGTCTGTCTTTCGCGGGGCCGGGCGGGGGGGCATGGCCCGACCGGGACGCGCCCGGCCGGCGCCGACCCAGCCGCTACAATGGCCCGATCATATCGCCTGAGTCCTGCCCGATGTCCGCCACCCTCCGCCGCCTCGCTCCGCCCGCCCTGCTGGCGGCTGTCACCCTGGTGCTGACGGCCTGCGGCAGCGTGAACTCCGCGGGCAACCGCCTGACCGACGCCATCACGCCCTACCGCATCGAGGTGGTGCAGGGCAACTTCGTTTCCAAGGAACAAGTCCAGGCGCTGTCGCCTGGCATGGGCCGCAACCAGGTGCGCGACATCCTGGGCACGCCGCTGATGACCAGCCTGTTCCACGCCGACCGCTGGGACTACGTGTTCACCATCCGGCGCCAGGGCGTGGCCCCGCAGTCGCGCCGCCTCACGCTGTTCTTCAAGGACGACGAGCTGCAGCGCTTCGAGGGCGACGAGATGCCCAGCGAGGCCGAGTTCGTGGCCCAGCTCGACGTGCGCACCAAGAAGAAACCGCCGGTGCTCGAGGCCAGCGAGGACGTGCTCAAGCCCTACGAGCCCAAGGCCGGCCGCAGCGCCGCCAAGCCGGCTGCAGACGTGCCCGCCGCCCCCACCCAGTACCCACCGCTGGAGCCGGCGCGCTGACCCCGGCGCCCACGCCACCCGGCGCGGGCCTTTTTTCACCTGAACACCTGAAATCTCATGGGCATTGCTGAGCAAGCACCTCATCGCGTGGCTGTGGCCGGCGCCACCGGCCGCATGGGCCGCATGCTGGTCGAGGCCGTGGTGCAGTCCGGCGACTGCGTTCTGGCCGGCGCGCTGGACATCCCCGAGAGCCCGGCCCTGGGCCAGGACGCTGCCGCCTTCCTGGGCCGACCCGCCGGCGTGGCCGTCACGGCCGACCTGCGCGCCGGCCTGCAGGGCGCGGGCGTGCTGATCGACTTCACCCGCCCCGAGGGCACGCTGGCCCACTTGCGCACCTGCCGCGAGTTGGGTGTGCAGGCGGTGCTCGGCACCACCGGCTTCACCGAGGCGCAGAAGGCCGAGATCGCCGCAGCCGCCAAGGACATCGCCATCGTGCTGGCGCCCAACATGAGCGTGGGCGTGAACGTCACGCTCAAGCTGCTGCAGATGGCCGCCAAGGCGCTGGCCACCGGCTACGACATCGAGGTCATCGAGGCCCACCACCGGCACAAGGTCGACGCCCCCTCGGGCACCGCCCTGAAGATGGGCGAGGTGATCGCCGAGGCCCTGGGCCGCGACCTGAAGGACTGCGCGGTCTACGCCCGCGAAGGCGTGACCGGCGAGCGCGACCCCTCGAGCATTGGCTTCGCCACCATCCGCGGTGGCGACATCGTGGGCGACCACACCGTGCTGTTTGCTGGCACCGGCGAGCGCATCGAGGTCACGCACAAGTCGTCCAGCCGCGTCACCTACGCCCAGGGCAGCCTGCGCGCGGTGCGTTTCCTGGCCAGCCAGAAGGCCGGGCTGTTCGACATGTTCGACGTGCTGGGCCTGCGCTGACCCCATGAACCTGCTGCAGCTGTTCAGCCAGGGCGATGCGGTCAGCCGCAGCGTGGCGCTGCTGCTGCTGGCCATGTCGGTGGCGAGCTGGGTCGTGATCCTCTGGAAGGCCTGGCTGCTGCGCCGCGCCGGCGGCGACGTGGCGCGCAGCCTGGCCGCGTTCTGGCAGGCCCCAAACCTGCCTGTCGGCCGCCAGCGCTTGCAGGCGTTTGACCGCCAAGCCCTTGTCCTGCCTTTGCTGGATGCTATCGAAACAGGAGCGCCGGGGACACTGGCTGCAGCCGGCGGCCGGGCCCACCAGCTCACGCGCACGCTGCGAGACGCCCTGCATGCGGTGCTGCACCGCCTGCAGCTGGGCCAGGTGCTGCTGGCCACCGTGGGCTCCACCGCGCCGTTCGTCGGCCTGCTGGGCACGGTCTGGGGCATCTACCACGCGCTCACTGGCATCGCCAGCGCCGGTCAGATCACGCTGGACAAGGTCTCCGGCCCGGTCGGCGAGGCCCTGATCATGACCGCCGCCGGCCTGGCCGTGGCCATTCCCGCGGTGCTGGCCTACAACGTGTTCGGCCGCCTGATCGGCCGCATCGAAGCCGAGCTCGAAGGCTTCGCGCGCGACCTGCGCGACCTGCTGGCCGGCGAGCCCGCCGCGCTGCCCGACGTGGGCGACCGGCCCTGACCCCCCCCCGCTGAACCAGGGCGGCCACGGCATGGCATTCGGCAGACTGGATCGGGCCGCTGGGCCGCAGCCCATGAGCGACATCAACATGACGCCGCTGGTTGACGTGATGCTGGTGCTGGTGGTCATCTTCATCATCACCGCGCCCCTGCTCAGCAGCGCCATCCGGCTCGACCTGCCCAAGACCGACGCCGCCCGGCCCAGCAGCCCACCGGCCTTCGTCAGCCTGGTGGTGGACCGCCAGGGCCAGGCCTTCCTGGACGACCAGCCGCTGGCGCTGGACGCGCTGGCGCGCCGGCTGGCCGAGCGTGCGCAGCAGCACCCGGACACCGAGGTCCAGCTGCGTGCCGACGCCGCCGTGCCCTATGGCCGTGTGGTCGAGGTCATGGGCGTGGCCCAGCAGGCCGGGCTGAACCGCATCGGCTTCGTGGCCCAACCCACGCCCAAGCCCCAGAAGCCCTGAGCGCCCCGCGGGCGCCGTGCACGGCACGCCTGCCCCAAGCGCCTAAAATCTGCGCAGCGCGGCCCGCACGGGGCCGTTTCACCGTTTCCGTTTGTTTCCATGCAAGACAAGTACAACCACACCGAGGTCGAGCGCGGCGCGCGCGAGCACTGGGCGGCGCGCGACGCCTACCGCGTGCGCGAAGACGCCAGCAAGAAGAAGTTCTACGCCTGTTCCATGCTGCCCTACCCCAGCGGCAAGCTGCACATGGGCCATGTGCGCAACTACACCATCAACGACATGCTCGCGCGCCAGCTGCGCATGAGCGGCTACAACGTGCTCATGCCCATGGGCTGGGACGCCTTTGGCCTGCCGGCCGAGAACGCCGCGCTGAAGAACGGCGTGCCGCCGGCCCAGTGGACCTACGACAACATCGCCTACATGAAGAAGCAGATGCAGGCGATGGG
>CAZKDU010000211.1:0-3976 GCA_964551485.1 uncultured Burkholderiaceae bacterium | reverse complement strand
CCAGGTGCTGGCCGCCGAGCAGCGCAGCATCGAGGAGCAGTCGCGCCAGCTCGGTGGCCGGCGCGACAAGCTCGGCGCCGACCGCAACGCCCTGGCCGCGCCCGACCCGCAGCGCCTGGCCAACCTGCAGTCCCAGCACGGCAGCGCCCAGGAGGCCGCCGACGTGGCCGATGCCCGCCTGCACGAGCTGCAGGAGCAGGTGCCCGTGCTTGACGAGGAGCGGCGTGCGCGCCAGCAGGACGTGAACCGCGAAAGCGCGCGCCAGGCCGAGCTGTCGGCGCGCGCCGAGGCGCTCAAGGCCCTGCAGGAGAAGGTGCGCACCGACGGCAAGCTCAAGCCCTGGTTGGCCCGGCACGGCCTGGACAGCCTGCAGGCGCTGTGGACGCGCCTGCACATCGAGCCCGGCTGGGAAAACGCCCTGGAGGCCGCGCTGCGCGAGCGCCTGGGCGCGCTCGAGGTGTCGCGCCTGGAGATGGTGCGTGCCTTCGCCGCCGACGCGCCGCCGGCGCGCCTGGCCTTCTACAGCGCACCGGCCGCGGCCACGCCCGAGGCCGGCGGCCCGGCGCCGCGCCTGGCCGACCTGCTGCGTGTGAACGACGCCGGCCTCAAGGCCCTGCTGGCCGACTGGCTGCAGGGCTGCGGCACCGCGCCCAGCCTGGAAGACGCGCTGGCGCGCCGCGCCACGCTGCGCCCCGGCGAAACCCTGTACGTGCCGGCAGGCCACGCGGTCGGCGCCCATGGCGTGGCCTTCTACGCCCCAGACTCCGAGCAGGCCGGCCTGCTGGCGCGCGCCCAGGAGATCGAGAACCTGGACAAGCAGCTGCGCGCCCAGGCCCTGATCGCCGAGGAGGCGCGCGCCGCCCTGGTGCGCGCCGAGGCCGGTTACGCCGACGCCGCCCAGCGCCTGGTGGCGGCACGGCGCGAGGCCGCCGAGACCCGCAGCCGCGCCCACGAGCTGCAGGTCGAGAGCCTGCGCCTGTCGCAGCTGGCCGAGCAGACCCGCGCGCGCAGCGAGCAGATCGCCGCCGACCTGGGCGAGGTGGATGCCCTGCTCGACGAGCTGCAGGAGCGCCGCGTCACGGCCGAGGCGCGCTTTGAGGAGCTCGACCTGCAACTGGCCGACAGCCAGGAGCGCCAGGCCCAGCTCGAAGAGCGTGTGATCGAGGCCGAGCGCCGGCTGAGTGCCGGGCGCGAGCAGCAGCGCAGCCTGGAGCGCCAGGCCCAAGAGGCGGCCTTTGCCCGGCGCAGCCTGCAGGCGCGCCAGGCCGAACTGGCGCGCGCCATCGACACCGCACGCCAGCAGAGCCAGGGCCTGGCGGCCGAGCAGCAGCGTGCTCAGGACGAACTCTCGCGCCTGACCGACGCCGCCGCCCAGGCCGGGCTGCAGAACGCCCTGGCCCTCAAGCTCGAGCGCGAGCAGGCCCTGGGCGCGCTGCGCAGCCAGTACGACGACCTGACCACCAAGCTGCGTGCCAGCGACGAGCGGCGCCTGCAGATCGAGCGCGCGCTCGATCCGCTGCGCCAGCGCATCACCGACCTGCAGCTCAAGGCCCAGGCCGCGCGCCTCGGGGTCGAGCAGTACAGCCAGTTGCTGGCCGATGCCCAGGCCGACCTGGACGCCGTGGCCGCCTCGCTGGCCGACGGCAAGGTGCGGCTGCAGGGCCTGCAGGGCGAGATCGACCGGCTCAACCGCGACATCGCCGCGCTGGGTGCGGTCAACCTGGCGGCGCTCGACGAGCTGACCAGCGCGCGCGAGCGCAAGCAGTTCCTGGACGCCCAGTCGGCCGACCTGAACGAGGCCATGACCACGCTGGAGGACGCGATCCGCAAGATCGACGGCGAGACCCGCGAGCTGCTCTCGGGCACCTTCAACACCGTCAACGAACACTTCAGCAAGATGTTCCCCGAGCTGTTCGGCGGCGGCAATGCGCGCCTGGTCATGACCGGCGAGGAGATCCTGGACTCGGGTGTGCAGGTCATGGCGCAGCCGCCGGGCAAGAAGAACCAGACCATCCACCTGCTCTCCGGTGGCGAGAAGGCCCTGACCGCGATCGCCCTGGTGTTCGCCATCTTCCAGCTCAACCCGGCCCCGTTCTGCCTGCTCGACGAGGTCGACGCGCCGCTGGACGACGCCAACACCGAACGCTACGCCAAGCTGGTCACGGCCATGAGCAAGCAGGGCACGCAGTTCCTGTTCATCAGCCACAACAAGATCGCCATGGAAATGGCCGAACAGCTGATCGGCGTGACCATGCAGGAGCAGGGCGTCTCGCGCATCGTGGCGGTGGACATGGAATCCGCTGTCTCGCTCACTGAAACCACTTGAAACACCGCTTGAACCGCCACCCCAGCCTGCTACGCTTGCGCCCATGTCCACCCTGAGCACCCTGCAGATCGGCCTGGCCATCACCGGCGGCCTGGTGCTGGCGGGCCTGGTCGCGCACAACACCTGGCAGTCGCGCCGCAACATGCCGCGCCAGGCCCAGCCCGACGACGCGGGTCGCCCTGACGCCGGGCCGGCCTTCGAGCCCGGCGCGCCGCTGACCGAGCCCACGCTTGACGGCGAACCTGCCATGACCGACGTGCCACCGCCGCACAGCGGCCTGGGCCCGTTGCTGCCCGCAGCCGAGCGCCGGCCCGGCCTGGACGCGCTGATCGACGTCATCACCCCGATCGCGCTCGACCACCCGAGCTCGGGCGACGCCGCCCTGGCCGCGCTGCCGCCCACGCGCCGTGCCGGCAGCAAGCCTTTTGCCGTGGAGGGCCTGAACGAGGTCACGGGTGAATGGGAGCCACCCCAGCCCGGCCAGCGCTACAGCGCCTTCCAGGCCGGGGTGCAACTGGCCAACCGCATGGGCGCGATGAACGAGATCGAGTTCTCGGAATTCGTCATGAAGACCCAGGACTTTGCCGACGCGCTGAGTGGTGCGCCCGAGTTCCCCGACATGCTCGACGAGGTGGCGCGCGCGCGCGAGCTCGACCAGTTCGCCGGCGCCCACGACGCCCAGCTCAGCTTCAACCTGCGTGCGCGCAGCACCGCCTGGAGCCCGGGCTACGTGCAACAGCACGCGGCGCGCCTGGGTTTCGTGCCCGGGGCCCTGCCCGGGCGCATGGTGCTGCCCGGTGCTGTGCCCGGCAGCCCGCCCATGCTGGTGCTGGCCTTCGACGCCCTGGCCGCGCTGGCCGAGGACCCGGCCCAGTCGGCCCTGCGCGAGCTCACGCTGAGCCTGGACGTGCCCCAGGTGCCGCGCGAGGAGCGGCCGTTCGCACGCATGGCCGAGGCGGCGCACAGCCTGGCCCAGGCCATGGACGGCGTCATGACCGACGACGACGGCCAGCCGCTGCGCCCCGAGGTGCTGGATGTGATCGCCGCCGACCTGGAGCAGCTCTACGACACGCTGGACGCGCGCGACCTGTCGGCCGGCTCGGCGCTGGCGCGCCGCCTGTTCAGCTGAGCGGCGCCATGCAGAATATGGAGCTGTTTGGGTCGCCAGCCCTTGCCCCGACTGATGACGATGCTACAAAAATAGAAGCATTGCGGGCGCTGCTGCATGCCCATGCGCACCGCTATCACGTGCTTGACGACCCACAGATCCCGGACGCCGAGTACGACCGCCTGTTCCGCGAGCTGCAGGCCCTGGAGGCCGCCCACCCCGAGCTGGCCTCGCCCGACTCGCCCACCCAGCGTGTGCTGGGCGCGGTGCTCGAGGGCCTGGCGCCGGTGCGCCACCGCGTGCCCATGCTCAGCATCCGCACCGAGACCGACACCACCGCCGCCGGCGCCGAGGGCTTCGAGGCGCAGATCCGCAACCACCTGGCGTCGGAGCAGCGGCGCACCGAGCTGCGCCCGGGCGACCCGCGCCACCGCGCCGAGCCGCTGTGCGCGCCGGCACTGGCCGTGCTCGCGGGCGCGCCGCTGGAGTGTGTGGCCGAACCCAAGTTCGACGGCCTGGCCATGAGCCTGCGCTACGAGCAC
>CAZKDU010000210.1:0-3985 GCA_964551485.1 uncultured Burkholderiaceae bacterium | reverse complement strand
GCCCAACTTCCAGAACCCGAGCGGGCGCAGCCTGGGCGAGCCGGCGCGCGCCGCGCTCTCGGCGCGCGCCGAGCACCTGGGCCTGCCCCTGGTCGAGGACAACCCCTATGGCGACCTGTGGTTCGAGCAGCCACCGCCGCTGCCGCTCACCGCCCGCCGGCCCGAGGCCTGTGTCTACCTGGGCTCGTTCTCCAAGGTGCTGGCCCCGGGCCTGCGCCTGGGCTACTTGGTGGCGCCGCGCGCCCTGCACCCCAAGCTGCTGCAGGCCAAGCAGGCGGCCGACCTGCACACCCCGAGCTTCAACCAGCGCGTGGTGACCGAGGTGCTGAAAGACGGCTTCCTGGACCGCCACGTGCCGGGCATCCGCGCCCTGTACCGGCGCCAGCGCGACGCCATGCTGGCCGCGCTCGCGCGTGAGATGGCCGGCCTGGGCGTGCAGTGGAACCGGCCTGACGGCGGCATGTTCCTCTGGGCCCGCCTGCCGGCCGGGTTGGACGCCACCGCCTTGCTGCCCGAGGCCGTGGCGCGCGGCGTCGCCTACGTGCCCGGCGCCGCCTTCTACGCCGGCGCGGCCGACCCGCGCACGCTGCGCCTGTCGTTCGTGACTGCGAGCGCGGCGCAGATCGACACCGGCATCGCCCTGCTGGCGCAGACCGTGCGCGAGGCGCTGGCACGCACCGGCGCGCCAAGCCGCTGAGCCGGCCGCGCTCGCCGCCACGGGCCCCACCCGCACACATCCACCCCATCCCCCACGCCCCTCACAGGCCCCGCCATGACCCCGTTGCGCCCCCGCCCGTTCCAGCAAGTCGACGTCTTCACCACCGAGCCCTGCCTGGGCAACCCGCTGGCCGTGGTGCTGGACGGCAGCGGCCTGAGCGACACCGCCATGCAGGCCTTCGCGCGCTGGACCAACCTCAGCGAAACCAGCTTCGTGCTGCCGCCCAGCCCCGCGGCCCAGGCCCAGGGCGCGCACTACCGGCTGCGCATCTTCACGCCGGGCGGCGAGCTGCCGTTCGCCGGCCACCCCACGCTGGGCAGCTGCCACGCCTGGCTGCAGGCCAGCGGCCACAGCGCCAGCGAGCTGCTGCAGGAGTGCGGCGTGGGCCTGGTGCGCATCCGGCGCAGCGGCGAGCGCCTGGCCTTCGCCGCGCCACCGCTGCGCACCCGTGCGCCGGCCCCGGCGCTGCTGGCCCAGGTGGCCGAGGCGCTGGGCCTGCCGGCGCGCCAGGTCGAGGCCGCGCAATGGCTGGACAACGGCCCGCAGTGGCTGACCCTGCTGCTCGACAGCGCCCAGCGCGTGCTGGCACTCGACCCCGACCAGGCCCGCCTCAAGGCCCTGGGCGTGAAGGTGGGTGTGGCCCACGTGGGGCCGGTGCCTGCCGACCCCACCACGCCCCAGGTCACGGTGCGCGCCTTCGCCGCCTGCGCCGGCATCCCGGAAGACCCGGTCACCGGCAGCCTCAACGCCAGCCTGGCGCAGTGGCTGATGGCCGAGGGCCGCGCCCCCGAGCGCTACCTGGCTGCCCAGGGCGAGTGCCTGGGCCGGGCCGGCCGTGTCTGGCTGGAACGCGACACCGGCGGCCAGGTCTGGGTCGGCGGTCACAGCGTGAGCTGCATCCGCGGCGAAGCCTGGCTCTGAGTCCGGGGCCGGGCGCGCAGGCGGCGCGGGGCCAGGGCCAGGCGCGGCACCCAAACGTGCCCCAGGGAGGCGTTCAGCCCCTGCGGCCCCACCTGACCGGGGTGCTGGTCAGACGCCCCGGGCTTTGCGACAATGGGTCGACACCTGCTGCGGGGCCCACCATGCCATCCACCCCTTTGTCACGCCGGCTGCTGTGCGCCTGGCTGATCATGCCCGCGCTGGCACGGGCCGCGCTGCCCAGTGCGGCGCAGGCCATTCGCGCGGTGGTCGAGGCCCAGCTCGACGCCTTCGGCCACGACGATGCGGTGCGCGCCTTCTCCTACGCAGCCCCCGAAATCCAGCGCCGCTACGGCCACAACGCCCAGTACTTCCTGGCCGTGGTGCAGCAGGCCTACCCGGTGGTCTACCGCCCCAAGAGCGTGACCTTCCTCAAGCCGCGCATCGACGGGGGCCAGGCCACCCAGCCGGTGCTGCTGACCGACACCGACGACGACGGCTGGATCGCCACCTACCGGCTGCGCCAGCAGCCCGACAAGTCCTGGCGCATCCTCGGCTGCGAGCTGCAGGTCACCGACGGCCTGCGCACCTGAGCAGGCGGACTGGTGCCCCCCGGCGCGCGGCCACAGCACCTGGCACACTACAAAAACCATAGCACTGGTCGCCCGCGCGACAAGGGCTGGTGGCCGTTTTGACCACAATGCCTGGCATGGGAACCCTGTACCTCGTGCGCCACGGCCAGGCCTCGTTCGGCGCCGCCGACTACGACCAGCTGAGCCCGCTCGGCCAGCGCCAGAGTGTGCGCCTGGGCCAGTACCTGCGCGGCAAGGGCCTGGCCTTCGAGGCCGTGCTCACCGGCAGCCTGAAGCGCCACACCCAGACACTGGCGGGCATCGCCGAAGGCCTGGGCTGGCGCCCCGAGCCGCTGTGCTGGCCCGGCCTCAACGAGTACGACAGCGAGGCCGTGATCGCCGCCATCCACCCCTGCGCACTGCCCAGGCCCGACACGCCCGAAACCTACCGCCAGCACTTTCGCCTGCTGCGCGACGGCCTGGCGCAGTGGATGGCCGGCGTGGTCAGCCCGCGCGGCATGCCCAGCTACAACGACTTCGTGCACGGCGTCACCAGCGCGCTCGACCATGTGCGGCGCCAGCACCAGGGCAATGTGTTGATCGTCTCCAGCGGCGGCCCGATCAGCACCGCCGTCGGCCATGTGCTGTGCACCCCGCCGGAAAGCACGATCGAGCTCAACCTGCGCATCCGCAACACCTCGGTCACCGAGTTCGCGTTCACGCCCAAGCGGCACATGCTGGTCAGCTACAACACGCTGCCGCACCTGGACAGCCCCGAACACGCCAGCTGGGTCAGCTACGCCTGAACCGCACGGCCGCACGCCCGGCACCGGCCACCCCCACAGCCCCCGCCGCCATCCCCCGCGTCTTGCGCCCGGTGGCCCGGCGCAGGGCCAGGGCGCAGACACCTCCACCCCACCGGCCGCACCACCCGCGTACAGCCTGCCGTCCTACAGCGCGGCGCGCTGGCGTCCGGCTTTACGCCCGGTGGGGGCTGGCCTACAGTGACAGCTTGACGCCTTCCGAGGAGTTCACCATGTCCCTTCACACCCACCGCCCGACGCCTCGTCCTCGCCATGCCCTGCTGGGGCTGGCCATGGCGGCCCTGCTCGGCCTGTCGGCCACCGCCCAGGCCGCCGGCAAACGCGCCCCGGCCGCCGTGCACCCAGCCGCTGCGCCAGCCGCCATCGGCGCAGACACCCAGGCCTGCCTGGCCCTGCACCCGCAACAAGACCTGGACTCATGCCTCAAGGAAGCCGGTGCCGCGCGCGCCGAGGCGCGCCACGGCCTGCTCGACGACGGGCCGGCGCTTTACCAGCAAAACGCGCTGCGCCGCTGCGACAGTCTGCCCGGCGACCTGCGGCTGGACTGCCAAGCCCGCATGCAAGGCCAGGGCCTGGCCAGCGGCAGCGTGGACGGCGGCGGCATCTACCGCGAGCTGCAGACCACCGTCCCGGCGCCGCCACCCGAGGCACGCTGACTCCCTCACTGCCCCCCGTATGGACGCACGGCACCGACCGCCCCATGCGCCGCGCGAGGGACACCTCCTCGCCGCACTGCGCCAGGCATGGAGCCGGCGCGGCAGCGCTCAGTAGGTCTTGTAGGGCAGGAACTTGCCCGAGAGCACCACCCGCACCCGGTCGCCCTTGGGGTCGGGCTCGCGCGCGATGTCCATGCTGAAGTCGATGGCGCTCATGATGCCGTCGCCGAACTCTTCGTGGATCAACTCCTTGATGGTGCTGCCGTACACGCTGACGATCTCGTACCAGCGGTAGAT
>CAZKDU010000209.1:0-3995 GCA_964551485.1 uncultured Burkholderiaceae bacterium | reverse complement strand
GGCGTGGAGATCCAGCCGCAGCTGGTGATGCTGCAGAAGACCCTGCTCAATATCGAGGGCCTGGGGCGCCAGCTCGACCCCGAGCTGGACCTCTGGGCCACGGCCAAGCCCTTCCTCGAGCAGTGGATGCTGGAGCAGATCGGTCCACAAAAGCTGCTGGAGCAGCTCAAGGCCCATGCGCCGCGCTACGCCAAGCTGCTCCCCGAGCTGCCGCGCCTGCTGCACGACTACCTGGCGCCGCGCCCGGCCGACACCCAGCAGGCCCTGCGGGCGCTGCTGGCCGAGCAGCGCCACACCCATCGGCTGCTGCAGTGCCTGCTCTACACCGGCCTGGGTTTCGTGCTGGGCCTGGGGGCCATGGCTCTGCTGGTGCGCCTGCACGCGGCCTGAAGTCCGTCCAGGCCGGCAGGGCCCCGTGCCAGCTTCCCGCCAGCCTGGGCCCGCGATAATGCGGGCCATTGTCTGGAGGGCGCCGTGCTGCTGACGCTGGTTTTTGTCTATCTGCTGGTCACCATCGCGGTGGGCCTGATCGCGGCCAAACGGGTCAAGAATTCGGCCGACTTCGCGATCGCTGGGCGCCACCTGCCGCTGGTGATGATCGTCACCACCACCTTTGCCACCTGGTTCGGTTCGGAGACCGTGCTCGGCATCCCGGCCAAGTTCATCAACGGCGGCCTGGGCGGTGTGGTCGAGGACCCGTTCGGCGCGGGCAGCTGCCTGATCCTGGTCGGTATCTTCTTCGCATCGCGCCTGTACAAGATGTCGTTGCTGACCATCAGCGACTACTACCGCGAGCGCTATGGCCGCCAGGTCGAGGTGATCTGCTCGCTGATCATCATGGTCAGCTACCTGGGCTGGGTCTCGGCCCAGGTCACGGCCCTGGGGCTGGTGTTCAACCTGCTCTCGGGTGGCAGCATCGGCATGGCCCAGGGCATGGTGATCGGCGTGGTGTCGGTGCTGGCCTACACCCTGTTCGGCGGCATGTGGTCGGTGGCCATCACCGACTTCATCCAGATGATCATCCTGGTGGTGGGCCTGTCCATCATCGCCGTGTTCGCCAGCCACCTGGCCGGGGGGGCCGACAAGGTGCTGGCGCTGGCCGCCAGCAAGGAGCTGTTCAAGTTCCTGCCCGAGCCCAGCCTCAAAGACCTGCTGTTCTTCGTGGCCGCGGCCATCACCATCATGTTCGGCTCGATCCCGCAGCAGGACGTGTTCCAGCGCGTGATGTCGGCCAACAGCGAGCACGCGGCCACGCGCGGCCCGGTGATCGGCGGTGTCTGCTACATCCTGTTCGCCTTCGTGCCCATGTTCCTGGTGACCAGTGCGCTGATCATCATGCCCGAGCAGGCCGTCAGCCTGATCCAGGACGACCCGCAGAAGGTACTGCCGACCCTGGTCATGGAGAAGATGCCGTTCGTGATGCAGGTGCTGTTCTTCGGCGCGCTGCTGTCGGCCATCAAGTCCTGCGCCTCTGCCACGCTGCTGGCGCCCAGTGTGACCTTCGTGGAGAACATCTGGCGCCAGTTCCGTCCGCACATGAGCGACCGCCAGGAGCTCAAGGCCATGCGCATCACCACCCTGACCTTCAGCGTGCTGGTGCTCAGCTACGCCATCTTCATGCAGGGCACCTCGATCTACGACCAGGTCTCCGGCGCCTACCAGGTCACGCTGGTCGGGGCCTTCGTGCCCCTGGTGTTCGGCCTGTACTGGAAAAAGGCCACGACCCAGGGCGCGCTGTGTGCCATCGTGCTCGGTGTGCTGACCTGGGGCCTGTTCCTGGCCACCCCGGCCGGCAATGAGTTTCCGGCCCAGCTGGCCGGTGTGCTGGCCAGCCTGGCCGGCATGCTGGCCGGCTCGCTTGGCCCGCAGGCCATCCGCAACCGCCACGGCAGCCACCACACCATGGTGGGCCTGGCCTGACACGGTGGCGGCCCTGCACCGCGGGTCGCTGCGGTACAGGGCCGCCGGCAAGGCCGGGCGCGGGCGGCTTGAAAACAGGCCGCTCTCCTATAATTGAGGGTTTTGCACGCCCCAACGGACCTTCCTGCCATGCCCATCTACGCCTACAAATGCGAATCCTGCGGCCACGCCAAGGATGTGCTGCAAAAGATGTCCGACGCCCCGCTGACCGACTGCCCGGCCTGCGGTGCCGCCTGTTTCAAGAAGCAGTTGACCGCAGCTGGCTTCCAGCTCAAGGGCTCGGGCTGGTATGCCACCGATTTCCGCGGCGGCTCGGGCAATGCCGCCGCTGCACCAGCCGCAGGGGCAGCCACCCCGGCCGCTGACAGCGCCCCTGCGGCCAAGACCGAGGCCGCCACCCCGGCAGCGGCCCCGGCCGCCTCCGGTGGCGCGAGCTGCGGCACCGGCTGCGGCTGCCACTGAGCCCCGGGCTGCCCCAGATGGCCGCGTTCCGCAAATGGCTGCTGTCCGGCTTGCTGGTCATCGTGCCGCTGGTCATCACCCTGTGGGTGCTGGACTGGATTGTTGGCACGCTGGACAAAACCCTGCTGATCCTGCCGCCGAGCTGGCGGCCGGATGCGCTGCTGGGCTTCCACATTCCCGGCTTTGGGGTGCTGCTGGCGCTGGCCATCCTGCTGTCGGTGGGGGCCACGGCCAGCAATTTCTTCGGCAAGAAGCTGGTCGACTGGTGGGACGCGCTGTTGCACCGCATCCCGGTGGTGCGCTCGATCTACTCGGGCGTCAAGCAGGTGTCCGACACCCTGTTCGCGGAAAACGGCAATGCGTTCCGCAAGGCCGTGCTGATCGAGTGGCCGCGCCCGGGCGTCTGGACCGTGGCTTTCGTGACCGGTGTGCCCGGGGGCGACGCGGCCACGCACCTGGGCGAGGATTTCCTCAGCGTCTACGTGCCGACCACGCCCAACCCCACCGGCGGCTACTTCGTGATGCTGCCGCGGACCGCCTGCATCGAACTCAAGATGAGCGTGGACGAAGCGCTCAAGTACATCGTCTCCATGGGCGTGGTCATGCCCCACGGCGTGGAGCCGCCCTCCAACCCTTCCCTGCCTTGATGCGCCCTGGCGGGTGCTAAAACCGTTATGTCCTCCATGCGTTCTCACTACTGCGGTCTCGTGACCGAAGCCCTGATGGGCCAAACCGTCACCCTGTGTGGCTGGGTCAACCGCCGCCGCGACCACGGTGGCGTGATCTTCGTGGACCTGCGTGACCGCGAGGGCTCGGTGCAGATCGTCTGCGACCCTGACCGCCCCGAGATGTTCAAGGCCGCCGAAGGCCTGCGCAACGAGTTCTGCGTGCAGGTCACGGGCCTGGTGCGCGCCCGCCCTGAGGGCACGATCAACGACCACTTGAAGAGCGGCAAGATCGAGGTGCTGTGCCACGAACTGGTGGTGCTCAACCCCTCGGTCACCCCGCCGTTCCCGCTCGACGACGACAACCTGTCGGAGACCACGCGCCTCACGCACCGCGTGCTGGACCTGCGTCGCCCCTACATGCAGAACAACCTGATGCTGCGCTACCGCGTGGCCATGGAGGTGCGCAAGTTCCTTGACGAGCACGGCTTCGTGGACATCGAGACGCCCATGCTCACCAAGAGCACGCCCGAAGGCGCGCGCGACTACCTGGTGCCCAGCCGTGTGCACGACGGCCAGTTCTTCGCGCTGCCACAGTCGCCCCAGCTGTTCAAGCAGCTGCTCATGGTGGCCGGCTACGACCGCTACTACCAGATCACCAAGTGCTTCCGCGACGAGGACCTGCGCGCCGACCGGCAGCCGGAGTTCACCCAGATCGACATCGAGACCTCGTTCCTCGACGAAGTGAAGATCCGCAGCCTCATGGAGGGCCTCGCCCGCCACTTGTTCAAGGAAGTGCTGGGCGTCGCGCTGCCCGACCCGTTCCCGGTCATGGCCTACGAGGACGCGATGCGCGACTACGGCGTGGACAAGCCGGATCTGCGCGTGCCGCTCAAGCTGGCCGAACTCACCGACGTGATGAAGGACGTGGACTTCAAGGTGTTCTCC
>CAZKDU010000208.1:0-4057 GCA_964551485.1 uncultured Burkholderiaceae bacterium | reverse complement strand
CCGGGCCACCGCGTGCTGGAGATCGGCTGCGGCTGGGGCGCCCTGGCCGAAATGGCCACGGTGGAGTTCGGCGCCCACCTGACCGGCGTGACCCTGAGCACCGAGCAGCTGGCCTTTGCGCGCGAGCGCATGCAGCGCCTGGGCACGGCCGCGCAGGCCGACCTGCGCCTGCAGGACTACCGCGACATCGGCCAGGCCGCGGGCGACGGGCCCTACGACGCGATCTGCTCGATCGAGATGATCGAGGCCGTGGGCCGCGAGTACTGGCCGACCTACTTCCAGGCGCTGAACCGCCTGCTCAAGCCGGGCGGGCGCGCCTGCATCCAGAGCATCGTGATCGACGACGCGCTGTTCGCCCGCTACATCGGCTCCACCGACTTCATCCAGCAGTACATCTTTCCTGGCGGCTGCCTGCCCTGTCCGCGCGAGTTCCGCCAGCAGGCCCAGGCCGCCGGCCTGCGCGTGGTCGACGAGCTGGCCTTCGGCGCCGACTACGCCGAGACCCTGCGGCGCTGGCGCGAGCAGTTCCTGGCCGAGAAGGCGCGTGTGCTGCAGGCCGGCTTCGACGAGCGCTTCGTGCGCATCTGGGAGTTCTACCTCGCCTACTGTGAGGCCGCGTTCGCCATGTCCAACATCGACGTGGTGCAATACACGCTACAAAAAGCGTAGCATCGCAAGCCCACATGACAAGGGCTGACGGCAATTTCTCCTGGCAAGACGGGCTGCGCTATGGCCTGCTGGGCCTGCCCATGGCGTTCGTCGCGCTGCCGCTGTACGTGCTGCTGCCCAACCACTACGCGCGCCACTTCGGCGTGCCGCTGGCCACGCTGGGCGCGCTGCTGCTGGGCGCGCGCCTGTTCGACGCCGCCATCGACCCGCTGCTGGGCCGCCTGAGCGACCGCCTGTTCGCGCGCGGCACCCGCGCCGTGCTGGCCCTGGGCGCGCTGGCCGCGCTCGGCCTGGGCACGGGCTTCGCCCTGCTGTTCTTCCCGGCCGTGCAGTCGCCCCCGGCCCTGCTGGCCTGGGCCGCAGCGCTGCTGCTCTTGACCTACAGCGCTTTCAGCGCCCTGGGCATCGCGCACCAGTCCTGGGGCGCCATGCTCGGCGGCGACGAGGCCCAGCGCGGCCGTGTGGTGGCCTGGCGCGAGGGCTTCGGCCTGGCCGGCGTGCTGCTGGCCTCGGTGCTGCCCACAGCCGCCGGCCTGCCGGCCACGGTGGCAGTGTTCTGGGCCGCCCTGGCCCTGGGCTGGCTGGCCTGGGCCCGCGCCACCCCGCCGCGCCCGGCCCCCGCACTGCGCCCGTCCGACCTCTGGCAGCCGCTGCGGCAGCCAGCGTTCCGGCGCCTGCTGGCGGTGTTCGTCTTCAACGGCATTGCCAGCGCCATCCCGGCCACGCTGGTGCTGTTCTTCATCCAGGACCGGCTGCAGGCGCCCGAGGCCATGGCGCCCGTCTTCCTGGGCAGCTACTTCCTGTGCGCGGCCCTGTCCATCCCGCTGTGGCTGCGCGCCGTGCGGCGCTGGGGCCTGGCGCGCTGCTGGCTGCTGGGCATGGCGCTGTCGATCGCCATCTTCGCCTGGACTGCGGCTCTGGGCACGGGCGACACCACCGCCTACCTGGCTGTGTGCGTGTGCTCCGGCCTGGCCCTGGGCACCGACCTGGCCTTGCCCGGCGCGCTGCTGGCCGGCGTGATCGCCGAGGCCGGTGACCGCGGCCAGGCCGAGGGGGCCTACTTCGGCTGGTGGAACTTCGCCACCAAGCTCAACCTGGCCCTGGCCGCCGGCCTGAGCCTGCCGCTGCTGGCCCTGGCCGGCTACACCCCAGGCGCCCGCGGCCCAGCCGCCCTGCAGGCGCTGACCCTGGCCTATTGCGTGCTGCCCTGCGTGCTCAAGGCGGTGGCCGCCGCGCTGCTGTACCGCGGCCTGGTGCGCCCAGCCCGGCAGCCCGCCTCAGCCGACACACGCACCTGACCGGCGCGCCCCACACCCGGCCGCCCCTTGGCCACGACCACCCCCACGGAGCCCCACCATGCACCGCCGCACCCTGCTCAAGACCTCCCCGCTGCTCGCCGCCAGCCTGGGGGCCAGCCCCTGGCTGGCCGGCTGCGCCTCGCCCCAGGTGGACGACTACGCCGGCGGCCAGCCGGTGCTGGACCTGCGCAAGTACTTCAACGGCCCGGTCGATGGCTGGGGCCTGTTCAGCGACCGCTCGGGCCGGGTGGTCAAGCGCTTTCACGTGGCCATGCAGTGCCGCTGGGCCGGCGACGACGGCACCTTCGAAGAAGATTTCAGCTACGCCGACGGCAGCCGTGAACGCCGTGTCTGGCAGGTGCGGCGCCTGGGCGAAGGCCGCTACAGCGCCCGTGCTGGCGACGTGGTGGGCGAGGCCAGCGGCCAGGAGCGCGGCTTTGCAGCGCAGTGGCGCTACACCCTGCGCGTGCCGGTGAACGGCACGCCCTACGAGTTCCAGTTCGACGACTGGATGTACCTGGTGTCCGACACGGTGCTGCTGAACAAGGCGCGCATGAGCAAGTTCGGCGTGGACCTGGGCGAGGTGACGCTGGCCTTCACCAAACGCTGAGGCGCGGCTGGTCAAAGCGCGGCCCCGGGCGTACCATGACTGGGTCTTGAGGAGATCACCATGATGAAACCCAATGTCGGCGGCCTGGACCGCGCGCTGCGCATCGCTGTGGGCCTGGCCCTGATCGCGCTGGCCGCCACTGGCACCATCGGGGCCTGGGGCTACCTGGGCCTGCTGCCGCTGGCCACCGGCCTGACGCGGCGCTGCCCGCCCTACGCCCTGCTGGGCTGGAACACCTGCGCCACCGACAGCGCGCCGCCCACCGGCCGCTGAATGGCCTGCGGGCGCGGCGGCACCGGCGGGTGAGGTCCAGGGTCCCGCCTGGGCGCACCGCCCCCCATCGACCCGCCGGCCCTGGCGGCATCAACCCAGACGAAGTGGGCCCCAGCCCTTGCCAGGGCTAGCAAACATGCTATGAAATCAGGAGCATTGGGTGGGCATCCGGTCATGGCCGGGCCCGGCCTGCGCACGCCGACTCAGGCCGCTGGCGGACGGCTGTCAACGAAGCTCGGGCGCTGGCTCAGCTTGTCCTGCAGTCGCGCCAGGTTGGGGTGGGCGCTGCGCCAGGCGATCTCGGGGAAGCGGAAGTCCAGGTAGCCGAGGGCGCAGCCCACGGCCAGGTCGGCCAGGCTCAGGTGGATGCCAGCGCAGAACGGCTTGTCGGCCAGGCCGCGCGACATGGCGACCAGGCTGGCCTGGACCTTGCCAAGCTGGCGGTCGATCCAGGCCTGGCTGCGCTGGGCCTTGCTGCGCCCGGCCCAGGTGGCCTCCAGCCGCGCCAGGATGGCGGCATCGAGCACGCCGTCGGCCAGCGCCTCCCAGGTCTTGACCTCGGCGCGCTCGCGGCCCACGCTGGGGATGAGCTTGCCCACCGGGGACAGGGTGTCCAGGTACTCGACGATCACGCGCGAGTCGAACACCGCCTCGCCGCCCTCCATCACCAGGCAGGGCACCTTGCCCAGCGGGTTGGCGTCGCCGATGGCGGTGGCCTCGGACCACACGTCCTCCAGCACCAGCTGGTAGTCGAGCTTTTTCTCGGCCATGACGATGCGCACTTTGCGCACATAGGGGCTGGTGACGGAACCGATGAGTTTCATGGTGTGGCTGTTGTGGTTGTGAATGCGGCGTCCCTGAGTCCGGACCATTCTATCGACTGGGCCACCCGGCGACTGTGACCAGCCGCACACGGGCGACACCTACAATTCGGGCCATGACTCTGTCCACCATCTCTGCCTTGTCGCCGCTGGACGGCCGCTACGCCGCCAAGCTCGCGCCCCTGCGCCCCATCATGAGCGAGCAGGGCTACAAGCACCGCCGCGTGCAGGTCGAAATCGCCTGGTTCATCAGCCTCAGCGACGCCGGCTTCGCCGAATTCAAGCCCCTCTCCCCCGGAGCACGCACTTACTTGCTGGGCCTGGTAAAAAACTTCTCGGAAGCCGATGGCAAAGCCATCAAAGACATCGAGAAGACCACCAACCAC
>CAZKDU010000207.1:0-4081 GCA_964551485.1 uncultured Burkholderiaceae bacterium | reverse complement strand
GACTACATCAACGCGCACGGCACCTCCACGCCGCTGGGCGACATCAACGAATCCAACGCCATCAAGGCCGCGCTCGGTGAGCACGCCAAGAAAACCGTGGTCAGCTCCACCAAGTCCATGACGGGCCACCTGCTGGGTGGTGCCGGCGGCCTGGAGTCGGTGTTCACGGTGCTGGCCGTGCACCACCAGAAGTGCCCGCCGACCATCAACCTGCAGAACCAGGACCCGGAGTGCGACCTGGACTACTGTGCCAACACCGCACGCGATCTGAAGATCGACGTGGCCGTGAAGAACAACTTCGGGTTTGGTGGCACGAATGGCACCCTGGTGTTCAAGCGCACCTGAACCCCGCGGCGGGCTGGCCTGAGGCCGCCCGCTGTCATGGGTCACGGGCTTTCTGACCCGCTGGCCTGTTCCTGAGCGTTCTCCGATCACCCCCGCCCATGCACCAGGCGCCCGCGGTGTCCTACCCGGTGCGGCCACCGCGCCGGGCTTGGCTGTGGCCGCTTGTGCTCTGGCTGGGCGCCGGCCTGCTGTGCCTGGGCTGGGCCCTGGTGGGCGCGGCCCTGGACCAGGGCTGGCCGCGTTTTTTGCTGACCCTGGGTGTCTGGCTGCTGACGGGCCTGTTCGCGGCCAGCCGGGTCGGTGCCTGGCCACACGGCCAGCTTGACTGGGACGGCGAGGCCTGGCACTGGCAGGCGGCTGCGCAGCAGCCGCTGCGCCCGCGCTGGACTGGACGGCTGCCCAATTCCGGTTCTTTGCGCGGCCTGCGGGTGCGTCTGGACAGCCAGCACCACCTGCTGCTCTGGGGCGACGTGGCGGGCTGGCAGGGCTGGTTCTGGCTGGGCCGTGCCAGCCAGCCCGAGCGCTGGGACAGCCTGCGCCGTGCGGTATATTCGCGCCGTCAGCCCGACAGTGCGGCGCCCCCCGGTTCCGCGGCAGACGTGGTGTGATGCACGCCTTGCCATGAGCCCCCTTCCTCCGCCCCCGACCGACCCGACGCCCAGCGACAGCGACCTGATGCTGGTGCAGCGCACGGTGGCGGGCGACCAGCGCGCCTTCGAGCTGCTGGTGCTCAAGTACCGGCGCCGCATCGAGCGCCTGATCGGGCGCATGGTGCGCGACGTCGACCTGGTCGAAGACATCGCCCAGGAGACCTTCATCCGTGCCTACCGCGCCCTGGGCCAGTTCCGCGGCGAGGCCCAGTTCTACACCTGGCTGTACCGGATCGCCGTGAACACGGCCAAGAAATCGCTGCTGGAACTCAAGCGCGACCCGCTGGTGACCGAGAGCGCCCTCAAACCGCTGGACGACGACGAGGAAACTTCCCGGCCGGCGCGGGAACCAATCAGCCATGAGACCCCCGACACCGTGCTGGCGGCCAAGGAGATCGCGGCCGTGGTCAACCAGGCCATGGAGGATTTGCCGGACGAGCTGCGCCAGGCCGTCACGCTGCGGGAAATCGAGGGGTTGAGCTACGAGGAAATCGCGTCCCTGATGGGCTGTCCCATCGGCACGGTGCGTTCGCGCATCTTCCGTGCCCGCGAGGCGATTTCCGCGCGCGTCAGACCGCTGCTGGACAAACAGACTGGAAAGAGGTGGTGAACATGCCGTCCGAGACCCCGAGCCCTGAGCTGCGCGAGGCCGTGTCCGCGCTGGCCGATGGCCAACTGCGTGGCGATGCCTTCGCGCGCACCGTCGACGCCGTGGCCGAGCAGGCCGAGGCGCACGACGCCTGGCGCACCTACCACCTGATTGGCGACGTGCTGCGCTCCGGCGTGCCGGCCCAGACACGCGACGACGACGCCTTCATGGCCCGCCTGCGTGGGGCCATCGCGGCCGAACCGGTGCCGCCCCGCGTGTTGCCCATGCCGTCGCAGGAGCCGGTGCAGGCACTGGCGACCCCACTGGCCGCACGTGCGCCGGCCAGCAACCAGCCGAATTTCCGCTGGGCTGCGGTGGCGGGCCTGGCCGGGGTGGCCATGGTGGCTGCCCTGGTCTGGCAAAGCGGCGTGGGCCGCGACAGCGGGGCCCAGCTCGCCAGTGCGCCGGCCGAGGGGTCCGTGCTGGTGCCGCAACGCACCCAGAGCGGTGACACCCAGCTGGTGATCCGCGACCCGCGCCTGGACGAGCTGCTGGCCGCGCACCGCCAGACCGGTGGTGCATCGGTGTTGCAGATGCCGGCAGGTTTCCTGCGCAACGCCACCTTTGAAGGGCCGGCGCGCTGAGCCGGTGCACGCGAAATGCGAGCGTTGTCTTCCTTGCAACGGTTGGGCCGGCTGGCCCTGGCGCTCAGCGCGTCAGGGGCTCTGCATTGGGCCGCAGCCCAACCGGTGGCCAATCCCGCAGAGCCGCGGGCACTGGATCGGGGTGTGAGTGAATGGCTGATGCGCATGCACGAGGCCTCGCGCCGGCGTGCCTATACGGGCACCTTTGTGGTGTCGTCGGCCACCGGCAGCCTGACCAGCGCACGCATCTGGCACGTCTGTGAAGGTGACCAGCAGGTCGAGCGCGTCGAGGCCCTGAGCGGCGCCCCACGCTCCACCTTTCGCCGCAACGACCAGGTCATCACCTTCATTCCTCAGGCCAAGCTGGCGCGCACCGAGCGGCGCGAGTCGCTCGGGCTGTTCCCCGAGCTGCTGGCCTCGGCCGATTCCTCGATTCCCGAGTTCTACCAGGCGCGCCAGATCGGCAACGACCGTGTGGCTGGGTTCGATGCCGACGTGGTGGAGCTGCGCCCACGCGATGCGCTGCGCTATGGTTACCGTGTCTGGAGCGAGAAGAAATCGGGTCTGGTGGTCAAGCTGCAGACCCTGGATGCCGACAGCCGGGTGCTGGAGCAGGCCGCGTTTTCCGAATTGCAGCTGGATGTCCCGGTGCGGGCCGATCAAATCACCCGCATGATGGCCAACACCGAGGGTTATCGCATCGAGCGCGACGAGCCGGTCAAGACCACGGCACTGACCGAGGGCTGGCTGCTGAGGACGGCCGTGGCCGGTTTCAAGCCGATTGGCTGCTACCGCCGCCCGGCGGCCGAGCGCAGCGCCAACACCCTGCAGTGGATCTTCTCCGACGGCCTGGCCTCGGTCTCGCTGTTCGTGGAGCCGTTCGAGGCCAAGCGCCACACCCAGGAGGGCACGCTGGCCATGGGTGCCACCCAGACCCTGACGCGGCGCCTGCAGGCCTGGTGGCTCACCGCCGTGGGGGAGGTGCCATCCCAGACCCTGCAGCTGTTCGCCCAGGGGCTGGAGCGCAAGAAGCCGTGAACCTCCGACGCCCGCGCGACTCTAGGCGTGGGGATGCGTCCAAGCGGCGCGAGCATGTGTCCCATTCCCAACATACACACAACGTGAAAGAACGTGAAAGGTCTGTGATGTCGCCCTTGTCCTGGAAAACCTTGCGTGTGCCCGTGCTGGTGGCCCTGTTGTCCGTGGCCGGCACCGTGGCCATGATGCCGGCCAAGCCGGTGGTAGCGCAGCCGGCCGCCGCGCCGGTGCTGCGCGGTCTGCCCGATTTCTCCGAGCTGGTGGAACTGGTGGGGCCGTCGGTGGTGAACATCCGCACGCTGGAAAAGGTCAAGACCTCCAGCGCCGCGGCCGACATGCCCGAAGAGATGCAGGAGTTTTTCCGCCGCTTCTTCGGCCAGCCCATGCCGCCTGGTGCCGCACCGCGCCAGGGCCCGCGCCCGAACCGCCCGCAGCAGCCCGATGACGACGAGCAGCCGCGCGGCGTGGGCTCGGGCTTCATCCTCACTGCCGACGGCTTCATCATGACCAATGCCCATGTGGTTGACGGGGCCGACGAAGTGCTGGTGACCCTGCCGGACAAGCGCGAATTCAAGGCGCGCATCGTTGGGGCCGATGCCCGCACCGACGTGGCCGTGGTGAAGATCGAGGCCAGCGGCCTGCCCGCCGTGCGCCTGGGCGACGTGGGCCGCCTCAAGGTGGGGGAGTGGGTCATGGCCATCGGTTCGCCCTTCGGGCTGGAGAACACCGTGACCGCCGGCATCGTCAGTGCCAAGCAGCGCGACACCGGCGACTACCTGCCGTTCATCCAGACCGACGTGGCCATCAACCCCGGC